>JAKZWH010000025.1:0-7962 GCA_047515615.1 Acidimicrobiales bacterium
CGAGAAAGTCGGCGAATGCCCAGGCGTCGCCCTCGGGGGCCGGAGCCCACAGGTAGAAGGCTCCACCGGGCATCGCCGCGTGAGATCCGGCCTCCGACGCCACCGAGGCCAGCACTTCCAGCCGGCTCCGGTAGACGCTCCGCTGCTTGTCCACGTGCCCCTGATCGGCCCAGGCCGCGACCGCGGCCGCCTGCACCGGGCCGGGCACCATGCAGCCCGCGTGCTTGCGGCACTCGCGCAGGTAGTGGACCAACTCGGGGTCACCGGCATAGAAGCCGGCCCGCACGCCGGCCATGTTCGAGCGCTTGGACAGTGAGTGCACAGCCAGCACGCCCCCGGTGCCATGCTCGAGGATCGTGCGCGGCGAGCCACTGAAGGTGAACTCGACGTAGCACTCATCGCTGGCCACCAGCACGCCGTTGGCCCGGCCCCAGGCCGCTGCGGCCCCCAAGTCGTCGAGGGCGCCGGCCGGGTTGCCCGGGGTGTTCACCCAGAGACACAGTGCCCGGTCCGCGTCGCGGGCATCGATCGAGTCGAGGTCGATGCGGAATTCTCCGTCCACGGCCACAGGCACGGGCCGGCACCCGGCCAGGGTCGCCCCCATCGCGTACGACGGGTATGACACCGCCGGGTACAGCACGGTGTCGCGGTCGGGGTAGCGGAGCCGGAGGTAGCCGGGCAGCGAGGCCACGAACTCCTTGGTGCCGATGCACGCCGCGATCTGGGCGTCGGGATCCAGCCCGACACCGAAACGGCGCTGCGTCCAGGCGGCCGCCGCTTGCCGGAACGCCAAAGAGCCGATCGACGCCGGGTAGCCGCGCTCGGTGCCCGAGTCGGCCAGCGCGGCCACGACCGCCGCCGGGGGCGGATCGCAGGGCGTTCCGATCGAGCAGTCCACCGCGCCGCCGGGCAGAGCTGCGGCCGCGGCCCGCAACCCATCAAGCCTCTCGTAGGGATAGACGGGCGGTACGAATCCCGCGCTCACCGATCGTCCCGGCGGTTGCGTTCGTCCCGGTCGTCGCGCTCATCCCGGCCGTCGCGCTCATCCCGGCCGTCGCGCTCATCCCGGCCGTCGCGCTCGTCCCGGCCGTCGGTCTCATCCCGGTCGTCGCGCTCGTCCCGGTCGTCGGTCTCATCCCGGTCGTTGACCTCGTCTCGGCCGTTGACCACGTAGCGGCGCAGGGCGCCCACCGAGGCTGGCTCCAGCCGGGCCCTGACCCTCATCCCGTGCTCGGTAGCGGTGGATTCGAGTACCTGGCCCTCGCGGTGCACCCCGGCGAGCACATCGCCCCGGTCCCATGGCACCACCAGCTCGACCTCGCTGGCGACGCGGCGCATCCGGTCGCCGATCGCGCCCAGCAGTTCATCAACCCCCTGGCCGGTCGCGGCCGACACCGCCACCGAGCCCTCGCTGCGCTCGGCCAGGCGGGCCGCGGCCGGACCCAGGTCGCTCTTGTTGTACACCACCAGTTCGGGGACCTCGTCCGCCTCGATCTCGACTAGCACCTTGCGCACCGCCGCCATCGAGCCGTCGGGGTCGCTGTCGGCGCTGTCCACGACATGGACCAGCAGGTCGGCGTCGCGCACCACATCGAGAGTCGTCTTGAACGCCTCCACCAACTGGTGGGGCAGCTTGCGCACAAAACCCACCGTGTCGGTGAGGAACACCGTCTCACCGCCCGGCAGTCCCAGCCGTCGGGTAGTCGGGTCCACCGTGGCGAACAAGCGGTCCTCCACCGCGACGGTGGCCGACGTGAGCCGATTGAGCAAAGACGACTTGCCCGCGTTGGTGTAGCCGACGATGGCCACTGCCCGGTTGCGGGTGCGGGTGCGGGCCTTGGCCTGGGTACGGCGGTGGCCGGCGATGCGGCGCAGATCGGCCTCGAGCTTGTGGATGCGTCGCTCCAGACGCCGCCGGTCGACCTCGAGTTGGGTCTCGCCGGGGCCCCGGGTGCCGATGCCGCCCGCCTGCTGGGACAGCCGCCGGCCCGCGCCGCGCAGGCGGGGCAGCCGGTAGCGGAGCTGGGCCAGCTCCACCTGGGCCTTGCCCTCAGGAGTGCTGGCGTTCTGGGCGAAGATGTCGAGGATCACCGCGGTGCGGTCCAGGGCGGTGCGCCCCAGCAACCTCTCCAGGTTGAACTGCTGGGCCGGGCTGAGCTCGTCGTCGAACACCACCGTGTCGCAGTCCACGCTCTCGGCCAGGGCCCTGATCTCGTGAGCCTTGCCCTTGCCCACGAAGGTGGCGGGGTCGGGGGTAGCCCGGCGCTGGCACACCCTCTCGACGGCATCGGCTCCGGCGGTGTCGACCAGCAGGCTCAGCTCGTCGAGGGACGCGTCCGTGGCGGAAGGATCCCGACCCGACCGGGTCACGCCGACCAGCACGATCCGCTCCCGGAAGGCCCGATCAATGAGACCGGGGCCGTCGCCGCCGAATTCGCCAAACCCGCCCCGGTGCGTGTCGGTCTCGCCGGTGCCGGTGATCTCGACGTTGCTTGCGTCCTCGGTGCCGTCGGTGCTCGCGGTCTCGCGGCTGGCCTTGAGGTTGCTCGCCTCCTCGGCTTCGCCGGTGCTCTCAGTTCCGTGGTCTGCCCCGTCGCGGCGCTCGCCAGCCGGGTCGTAGCGCGGTGGCGACCCTGCCGCGTCAGTCATTGACTATGTCCACCGCGGCCACGTAGGTCGACTCACCAATCAGGGTGACCGGCTCCGACAGGTCGACCTGCGCGTCTCCGCCCGCCATTCGCACGGTCACAGTCTGGCCCACCTTGCCCCAGCGGTGAAAGACGGCCGACGCCGCCACCGCGCCCGTTCCACACGCCTCGGTTGCTCCCGCGCCCCGCTCCCAGACGCCCAGAGTCAGCTCGTCGGGGCCAGTGACCGCCCCGAAGTGAACGTTGATGCCGCCGCTGAACAGGGCTTCCACTGCCGGGCCGGCCTCCTGCAGGGGCACCGCGGCGGGATCGGCCACGGCGATGACGACATGGGGGTTGCCCATATCCATCGTGTCCCACCGCTCGATTGCGCCCGGCCCGAGGATGCCCTCGACCGCGGTAGCGGGGCTGGCTCCGGGTGTTTCTGGGCCGGGGCCGGGTCCAGGCGAGCCCATCTCGGTGGTCCCAATGGCGGTGCCGGGCGTGTGCGCGGGACGGATCGAGCACCGCCGGGGGCCGGCCACGGTGTGCACCACCATGTCGAGCTCGGCTGTTCCGAGGGTGCGGGCCACCGCGTGGGCCAGGCACCGCAGCCCGTTGCCGGACACCTCGGCCACAGAGCCGTCGGAATTCCAGAGTCGCATTGCCGCAGACCGGTCCCCGCCTGCACCGCCGGAGTCCAGCACGGCATAGATCAGCCCGTCCGCCCCGATGCCGCGGCGCCGATCGCACAGCGCTACGGCCGCCTGGGCAGCATCCGGGTCGGACGGCAACTCGTCGACGAGCGCGACTAGGAAGTCGTTGCCCAGCCCATGGAGCTTGTGGAGTCGCAGCCGGGACGTCACCGTTGCATTCTCTCCGGCGCAGCGCACTTCGGAAACGTAAGTGCCTCAGACCGCGGCCATCTGGCATGCGAGTGTGGCTGCGACCCACCAAACGACCTGGGACGATGTCGTATTGTCGACGCGCCGTGCTCGATACGCCCGTCGCGATCCCGGGCGCTCCTGCACCCCGCGGCGACTAGCTCTCGCATGTTGGCTCGTGCGTAGTGGCGGCGTGCCAGGTGCACATGATGTCGACCGGGGACGTGGGGGCGTCGAGCCATCGGATGCGGGGGTCGCGGCGGAACCATCGTTCCTGGCGGCGGGCGAACCGGCGAGTGCGCACGACAGCCAACTCGACCGCCTCGTCGAGGGTCATTTCACCCTGCGCGTGGCCCAGCAGTTCCTTGTAGCCGAGGGCCTGGGACGCGGTGCGGGACATCGGCCGCACCGACAGCGCCCTCACCTCGTCGAGGAACCCGTCGGAGAGTTGGCGCTGGTAGCGGGCCGCGATGCGGTCGTCGAGGCGGTCTCGATCCCAGCGAAGGCCCACCTGCACGAACGGCGTGGGCGGGTAGTGCCCCAGGCCGGGCCCGTACGACGAGAACGGCCGGCCGCTGCCGATGGTGACTTCGAGGGCCCGGACGACCCTGCGGCGGTTGGTGGCCTCTATGCGGCCGGCGGCGACCGGATCGAGATCGACCAGGCGGTAGTGCAGGGCACCGGTGTCGGACTCGGCTTCGAGCTCGCCCCGAACCTCCGGGTAGCGGCCGGGGATCTGAAGCTCGTCGATCACGGCTCGCACGTACAGGCCCGTCCCGCCCACGAGCACAGGGACGGCGCGGCGGTCGCGGATCTCGCCGATCACAGACCGAGCCCGGGCTTGGAGCTCGGCCACTGCGAACTCCTCGGACACCTCGACCAGGTCGATCAGGTGGTGGGGCACTTCGGCCTGCTCCGCCGCGGTGGGGGTGGCCGTGCCGATGTCCATGCCTCGATAGACCTGCATCGAGTCCAGCGTCACGATCTCCGCGCCGCCGATCAGCCGGGCCACACCCAGGGCAAGATCCGACTTGCCCGAGGCGGTCGGGCCGACGATCACCAGAGGTCGTGCCGCGAGTCTCGTCCGAACAGCAGACGGCCGGTCCTCTGCTCGCCGCTTCGAGATCACCGCCTCGGTTATCTCGCGGCGACGGCCACGGGGATGCGGCGACGGCCTGAGGATGCGTCCGCCGGGGTCGCCGCGGGCGGTGCCTCGATGTCGACCAGGGCGCCCTGCAGGAAGTTCGCCGCAGCCGCGGTGACCTCGACCCGGGCGTAGGTGCCGGGTTGGGGGGCTCCGCCGGAGGGCGACGGGAAGTGCACCAGCGTGTTGCGCCGGCTGCGCCCGGTGGTGACAGAGGGATCCTTCTTGCTGGGCCCCTCGACCACGACCTCCTCGACTCTGCCGATGCGGGCCTCGTTGGCGAGGCGGCTGGAGCGCTCGATCACCCGCCGCAGCCGCTCGTAGCGGTCCACGGACACGTCGTGGGGAACGAACCGGTCGCCCATCTCGGCGGCCGCGGTGCCGGGCCGGGACGAGAAGATGAACGTGAAGGCGCTGTCGTAGCGGGCCTCGGCCGCCACCTCCAGGGTCTGCTCGAAGTCCTTGTCGGTCTCGCCGGGGAACCCGACGATGACATCGGTGGACACGGCTAGATCGTCAACCGCGGCCCGGGCTGCCCGTAGCCGCTCCAGGTAGCGCGCGGCCGTGTAACCGCGGTGCATGGCCCGAAGCACGGCGTCACTGCCGGACTGCAGCGGCAGGTGCAGGTGCTCGCACACCGCCGGAACCTCGGCCATGGCCGCGATGGTCTCAGGCCGCAGATCCTTGGGATGCGGGCTAGTGAAGCGCACACGGCGGATGCCGTCGATCTCCCCCACTTCACGGAGCAGGTCGGCGAATAGGGGCCGGGCCCGCAGGTCCGACAGCCACCGCGGCCCGCACCACCACGCATCGTCGCCGGTGGCGCTCTCGCCGCGGCCATTGCCGTTGGCGACGGGGCTCCCACCGCGGCCATTGCCGTTACCAGCCGCGCTCGCGCTGCGGCCATCGCCGTTGGCGATGGCGCTCCCCCGGCGTGACAGCGCCAGATCTCGGCCGTAGCTGTTGACGTTCTGGCCCAGCAGGGTGACCTCGCTGACGCCGCCCGCGGCCAGAGCCCGGACCTCGTCGACCAGTTCGCCGAAAGGGCGGCTGATCTCGGGGCCGCGCACTGCGGGCACGATGCAGAACGTGCAGCTGTTGTCGCATCCGATCTGGATCGTCACCCAGGCGGAGTGCTCCGCTTCCCGCCGCACAGGCAGGGCCGACGGGAACGCCTCGGCGTCCTCGCGGACCGTCTCGGTGAGGATCTCCACCACCGGCCCGTGACGGCGGGCGTGGTCGATAAGTTCCGCGGCCCGATGCACGTTGTGGGTGCCGAACACCACGTCGACGTGGCCGGCCCGCTCCCGGACCAGCTCCCGGTCCTTCTGGGCGAGGCACCCGGCCACCGCGATGAGCGCGTCGGGTCGCTGGGCCTTCACCGCCTTGAGCTGGCCCAGGGCGCCGTACAGCTTGTTGTCAGCGTTCTCCCGGATGCAGCAGGTGTTGAGCACCATGACGTCGGCGTCCTCCAGGACGGAGGCGCGCTCGTACCCGTCGTCCTCGAGCAGCCCGGCGATCCGCTCCGAATCGTGCACGTTCATCTGGCACCCGAAGGTGCGGATGGCGTAGGTCCGGACCACGACCAAAGGCTACGGCGCGCAGCGTGCAGACCTGCGGCCAACCGACATCGCCACTATCCGAGACCGGATGTGTCCGCTTGCCGTGCATACAGTTGTCACCCTGGTTACACTTCTGGTTATCGCTAATCAGGTGGCGGCCACCACGCCCCCGTTTCGCAACCCTCCCCTGGCCCTGACCGTGCTGGAGATCCGCTACCCCGAATTAGCGGGAGGGTTCGAAGAGGAGATGCTGCACGTCGTGCGGCGAGCGGTGCGCGACTGCCTACCCGTGCTGGAACCTCAGACCCAAGAGCAGCTCGAAGTGACCCTAGGAGCTCCGGTGCCGATTTCGGTGCAGCGTCGCACCATCCTGCGATTCAGCTCTCGGGACCGCACCACAGCCCTCATTGTCAAGCAGGACGCTCTCGCCGTGGAAACCACCGAATATTCAGGCTGGAGCCAGAGCTTTCGCCCGCTCGTGGAACAGGCGACACGCGCGTTGCGGGATGCCAATCCGCCTGACGGGGTGCGGCGCATCGGGCTGCGCTACATCGATGAGATCCGGGTCCCTGGAGTCGGCGAGGAGTCCGGCGACTGGAAGGGCTACATCAACGACCACCTCCTCGCGGCAGCGAATCCCGAGCTCATACCGTCGGGCATGCAGGCGCAGCAGTGGCAGGGCATAGTCCAATACCGAACCTCGCCCTCGTCGGCGCTGACCGTCCGTTACGGACCCCAGCACGGGCACGCCGTCGATCCCGGGGGCGCCACACGCCGTCAGAGTCCGCCTCCGCCCGGGCACTTTTTTCTGCTGGACTCGGACTCCTTCTGGAGCGACGACGAAGAAGTCCCCGAGTACGACCCGGAGTGGATCATGGAGCGGTGCGATCAGCTGCACGCTCCAGCCAAGCAGTTCTTCACCATCGCCATAACGGACAAACTGCGCGACGAGGTGTTCAACGCCGAGCAAGAGGACACACCATGAATGACACACACACGTGATCGACCGACAGCCGACAGGCGCGTCGATCGGACGGGGCGGAGGCATCGAGACCCCGACCCGGACAATCAGCGACCTAGTTGACGACTATGGCTTCCTGAGGAACCTGATGACTGACCTGGTGGACGACACCAGGAACCTCCACCGTCTGGTGGACGAGCGCCACTCTGACGGGCTCGACGCTGAACTTCGCGTCGGAGCCGGCGAGCGAGCGAAGCAGCCCCTAGACGTTCTTCTCGCCGAACTGAGCGACCTGGGCTTCTCATGGAGGGATATCGCGCGGGTGGCGGGGATATCGGTGCCCGCCTTGCGCAAGTGGCGGCTCGGCGGTGCGGCGACGGGCGAGAACCGCCACAAGGTTGCCCTGATGGTCAGCCTCTGTGAGATAGCTCGGTCGAGGTATCACATCGGTGACGTGGCCGGCTGGCTCGAGACTCGGCTGCACTCGGAGGCGCCGGTCACCGGCCTAGACATCGTGGCCGAGAGCCGCTTCGATCTGATCTTGCGATTGGCCCGCGACCAGGGATCAGATCCAGAGGCCGTACTCGACGAATTTGAGCCGGACTGGCGAGACCGCTACGCGTCAGCAGTCGAGGTGTTCACTGGACCGGACGGGATCCCGGGTCTGCGCCTCGGGGACCACGCGACCTGAGAGAGCAGGTTGTCCCAGGACGCCCTCGAACGTCCGGACGCGGCCGAGCATCTGTACCTCGCAGCGTTCAATCCGGGCCGCGCTGCCCACGTC
>JAKZWH010000026.1:0-5781 GCA_047515615.1 Acidimicrobiales bacterium
GGCAAGAACGCCGCCCCCCGAACTGGCAAGCCCGCTAAGCGGATCCGCCGGTCCGATTCAGGTGTCGTAGGAGGGGGCCGAATCTGGCGCGCCTTCGGCCGGCGCCGAGGTGCGCCGGCCGGGGAGCGCGCGATGAGGCTCAGCTCTTGGCCTCTATGAAGGCGTCGGAGTAGTTGATCTCGAAGTCGCCTGTGTCTTGGATCTCCTCCAGCGACTCCACCCCGCCGGGGATCACGTTGGGATCGTTCACGAAGTTGAGCAGATCCTCGTCGAGCCCGTCGAAGGCGGCCTCGTTGGGTGTGGAGTAGTAGTTGTAGTTCGACAGTGCGGCACCCACGTCGGCCCGCAGCATGAAGTTGATGAATGTGTGAGCCGTGCACGGGCTCTGCGCGTCGAACACCACTGCCATGTTGTCGATCCAGCGGGTGCCGCCCTCGCGGGGCACGAAGTACACGTAGTCGTCGGGGTTGTCGGTCTCGAGGAACTGGGTGAACATGTCGCCGGAATACCCGTGGCCGATGACGGTCTCGCCGCCGGTGAGCAACTCGTCGGCCGAGTCGGTGTTGAAGGCGGCGAGACGGTCGCGGGTTGACCGCACCAGCTCCTTGGCCTCGTCGAGCTCTCCCTCATCGGTGGTGTTGAGCGAGTAGCCCAGATACTTCAGGGCCGCGCCCATCGTCTCTCGGGGATCGTTCAGAAGGCTGATCCTGCCGGCATAGGCGTCGGCAATGGCCGGATCGAAGATCAGGCCCCAGCTCCGGTCGAAGTCGGTTCCGACAACCGCGGTGTTCACGCCGAGGCCGGTGGTTCCCCACTGGTAGGGCACTGAGTACGCGCCGTGAGGGTCGTAGGACAGGTTGTCGAAGTCGGCGGAGATATTCGACCGGTTGGGTATCGCGTCGAGGTCGAGCCGCATGATGTTGCCCGAGGCGATGAGGATCGTCACCATGTAGTCCGACGGCACGATCAGGTCGTAGCCACTGTTGCCCGCGGCGATGATGGGCTGCATGGCCTCGTTGGAGTCGTAGGTGTCGAGCGTCCAGTCCACGCCGTACTCCTGCCCGAACTGCTCCAGCAACTCCTCGTCGATGTACTCCGACCAGTTGTACATGTTGAGGTCGCCGTCGATCTCGTCCACCGCGCACTCGACATCGGGCATGGCAGCGGCCATGTCGTTGTCAGCCATGTCGTTGTCAGCCATGTCGTCGTCGCCCATGTCGTCGTCGCCCATGTCGTCGTCGGCCATGTCGTCGTCAGCCATGTCGCTCGACGTCTCGTAGACTGGAGCTTCCTCGACGGGCGCCTCTTCGACTGGAGCTTCCTCGACGGGCGCCCCTTCGACGGCAGCCTCGTCGTCGTCGCCCGAGCAGGACGTGGCCAGCAGTGCGAGCACCCCCAGCGCGGCGATTGTCTTAGTGAGTGTCCTCATATCGGTAATGCATCCTTTCCGTTGCTGCGGGTCCTGGCGACCAGCAGCGACAAGAGCACGAGCACGATCGACGCGGCCAGCATGAATACCGACACCGCATTGATGAGCGGCGTGACTCCCCTCCTGATAAGTCCGAAAACGAACACCGGCAGCGTAGTCGCGCCGGGCCCGGAGGCGAACTGTGTGATCACCACGTCGTCCAGCGACAGCGTGAGCGCCAGCAGTGCGCCGCCTGCGATTCCCGGCGCGAGCTGCGGCAGGGTCACGTGTCGGAAGGTGCTCCAGCGGTTGGCGTACAGGTCGAGGGCGGCCTCCTCCAGCACGCTGTCCATGTTGGCCAGCCGGGCTCTCACCACGATCGACACGAAGCTGATGTTGAAGGCGATGTGGCTGAGCGCGATGGTGCTCAGGCCCTTCTGCAGGCCGATCCCGAACAGGGCGTCGACCACGTCGAAGAACTGCGAGAAGAACAGCAGGATCATCACGGCCATGGTGACGTCGGGCACGATGATGGGCAGATACAGCAGTGCGTCGAAGAGCCGCCTGCCCTTGAACGTGAACCGCTCCAGCGCCAGAGCGGCCAGCGTGCCCAGCACCACCGACACGGCCGTGGACAGAACCGCCACCCGAACCGACACCCAGAGCGACTTCTGCAGAGTGGTGTGCTCGGCGAACTCGGCGTACCAGTCGAGAGTGAAGCCGCCCCACACGCCGGGGTTGCGGCTGTCACTGAACGAGAAGATGAACAGCAGGATGATCGGGGCATAGAAGAACGCGTAGATGGCGACGGCCTGAGCCGACAGGGCCGAGCGGGTGAGCACCGCCGCCCGCGTCTGGGCACGGCTGCGTCTCACCGGTGCGCTCCGATGGGACGAGGTCGCCCGGCGCGCCTCACAGGTTCCGGCCTCCGGTGCGGAAATACACCAGCGTGGCTATCAGCATCACCGCCATCATCACGAACGACAGCGACGCCCCGAAGGGCCAGTTGCGCGCCGTGAGGAACTGCACCACCACGTAGGAGCCGAGCAGCGTGGTCTTGGCCCCGCCCAGCACCTCGGGGGTGACGTAGGCCCCCAGGCTGGGCACGAACACCAGGATCGACCCGGCGATCACCCCCGGCATCGACAGCGGCAGAAGGATGCGGCGGAAACTCTGGTAGCCCGAGGCGTAGAGGTCGCGGCCGGCCTCGAACAGCGCCGGGTCGATCCGCTCGATGGATGCGTACAGCGGCAGGATCATGAACGGCAGGAATCCGTACACCAGCCCCAGCACCACCGCCGAGTTGGTGAACAGCAGCACCGTCGGCCCGAACCCGAAGAACTCGAAGATGTCCGACACCAGGCCGTTGGTGCCGAGAAGCACCCGCCAGGCGTAGTTGCGCACCAAGAAGTTCGACCAGAACGGGATCATCACGAACACCAGCATCACGTTGCGCATCGTGGACCTGCAGGTGGACAGGAAATAGGCGAACGGGTAGGCCAGGACCAGACAGATCACGGTGGTCAGAACCGCCAACCACACCGACCGGAACACGATGTCGCGCACCACCGGCTCGGCCAGCTTGCGGTAGGAGTCGAGATTCCATCCCGACAGGTCGGTGCCGCCGAAGCGGTTGCGGGTGGCGAACGAGTACACCACCACGATCACCAGCGGCACGGCGAACAGCAGCACCAGGTATGCGTACGCCGGCAGGGCCATCAGGAAGCCTCGCCGGGCCTCTGCCCGCCGCGCGGACTGCTCCACAGTGCGCGCCCTCGTCGGCGCCTCCGTTGCCGGGCCGGACGGTCGGGTCGCGGGCGGGGCGCCCGTCACTCGGTCACCACGGCGACGGCGTCGGGATGCCACACGACCGTCACCTCGTCGCCCGGCGTGAAACGGCGCTCGCCCGGCCGGTTCTCCATCCGCACGTCGATCATCATCCAGTCCACGCCCACCCCGTAGCTGACGGCGCTGCCCACGTAGGTGACCCGCTTCACCACGCCGTCGATGCATGGGCGGGGCCCCGCGCCGGGCGGGTCGGCCTGCCGCTGCGTGAGGTTGGCCCGCTCGGGCCGCAGGCTGAGCGCCACCTTCGTGCCCGCCGGGTGGTCCGTCTCGCAGGCCACCATCGACCCGTTGGCCAGGCATATCTCATGCGGAGACTTGACCGTGGCCTCCAACAGGTTGGCTCGACCGATGAAGTCGGCCACGAAGCGGTTGGCGGGCCGCTCGTACACCTCCTCGGGCGTGCCCACCTGCAGCAGCCGACCCTGGTCGAGGATCGCCACCCGGTCGCTCATGGTGAGCGCCTCCTCCTGGTCGTGGGTGACGAACACGAAGGTGATGCCCACCTCGCGCTGCAGGCTCTTCAGCTCCACCTGCATGCCCTGGCGCAGCTTCAGGTCGAGGGCGCCGAGCGGCTCGTCGAGCAGCAGCACCTTGGGCCGGTTCACCAGCGCCCGGGCCAGCGCCACGCGTTGCTGTTGCCCGCCCGACAGCTGGTCAGGGCGCCGCCGGCCCATGTCGCCGAGCTGCACGAGCTCGAGGGCCTCGGCCACTCGGGTGCCGATCTCGTCGCGGCTCACCTTCTGCATGCGCAGGCCGAAGCCGACGTTGTCGGCGATGGACATGTGGGGGAACAGCGCGTAGTTCTGGAACACGGTGTTGACCGGGCGCTTGTTGGGCGGCAGCGTGCCCACGTCCTCGCCAAAGATCCGCAGGCGACCCTCGGTGGGGAAGTCGAGCCCGGCGATCATGCGCAGGGTGGTGGTCTTGCCGCAGCCCGACGGGCCGAGCAGGGCGAAGAACTCGCCGTCGCCGATGGCGAGGTCGACGTGGTCGACTGCAACCACGTCGTCGAAACGCTTGGTGACGCCCTCGATCTCCACGGCCGCGACCGGTTCGGTCATGCACACCTCCTGCGCGCCAAATTAGTGCCTCGTTCACCAGGGCGTGCCCCGGCGCACGCCCGAGCCGCGGGCCCGGACGCCCGATTAGTCGATAGCGAGAGCCTCGGCGGGTCCGGCCAGCTCCGCGACGACGTCGGCCAGCAGGCTGGACGCGCCGAAGCGGAGGCACTCGGGGCTCAGCCAGTCCTCGCCCAATACCGAGCGCACGATGTCGAGGTATCCGAGGGCGTCGGCCGCGGTGCGCACGCCGCCGGCCACCTTGATCCCGACCGGGCGGCCTCCCGCCGCGCAATGCTCGGCCACCGTTTCGGCCATCGTCAACACTGCCTGAGGCGACGCGCCCGCCGAGCCCTTGCCGGTGGAGGTCTTGACCATGTCGGCTCCCGCGTCGATGGCCAGCCGCGTCGCCTCGGCGACCGCCCCGGCCGAGCCGAGCTCGCACACCTCCAGTATCACCTTGAAGTGGGCGGCGCCCGCGGCCTGCCGCAGCGCCCGCAGCTCTCCCGCGGCGAGGTCGGCCCGGCCCGACAGGAAGGCGGAGCGGTTCAGCACGGTGTCGATCTCCTGCGCGCCGGCGGCCACTGCCGCCCTCACCTCGGCCACCTTGACCTCCAGCGGCGACAGCCCGCTCGGAAAAGCCCCGGCCACGCTGGCCACCGCCACCGGTGTGCCGGCCAGCAGCTCGGCGGCCAGGCCTGCCAGCGAGGGGTGGACGCACACCGCGGCCACCGGGCCCACGGTGGGATCGCCCGGGTCGGGGCGCAGCGCCTGGGAGCACAGCGCCCGGATCCGTCCCGGCGTGTCGTCGCCCTCCAGGGTGGTCAGATCGGTGCAGCGCACCACCAGCCGCAGATCGTCGACTCGGGTCTTGACCGCGGCGCCGGCGGTCGCTATGCGGGCCGCGGCGTCGCCCGTCCCGGCATCGCCCGTCCCGGCGTCGGCGGCCGCGGCCAGAGCGCGGCCGCGTCCGTGCCGCTCGGGATCGGCCACATGCCGGACAGCCGCGTCCAGCAGCGCCGCGATCCTCGTTCGGGCCTCGCCCCGGGCTGAGCGCAGCCGCGTGCCGCTGTCGGCGCCGTCGCCCAGGCCCACGACCGCCTCGGCGTAGAGCTTCATCTTCGGCTCGGTCCCGCTGGGTCTGACAATCAGCCTGGCCTCGATCCCGAAGAGCTCGAGTACTACAACGTCCGCGGGCGGCAGGTGCGAGCCGCCCGCGGCGAGGTCGTGCACCGCGGTCACCGCGGCTCCCCCCAACTCCGTCGGTGGAGCGTCGCGCAGCGCAGCCATGGCCATCTTCATCGGTTGCCGGTTGCCGATGACCGCCTCGAAGCGGACCGAGCGCTGCCCGGTGGCGTGCACGCCGTGGCGGCGATGAAGGTCGTCCAGGAGGTCGCCCAAGGTCCGTCCCTCGCGCTTGAGGGCGGCGACGAGTTCGGCCATCACCAGCGCCGCGCCGATTCCGTC
>JAKZWH010000027.1:0-3704 GCA_047515615.1 Acidimicrobiales bacterium
CATCCATGGCGCGGACTCCGTCAACCGGAACGCCATCTTCGGGAGCTTCGTGATCGGTTGCGCCGGCTGCACGCAGAGGGGTCTCCCCTGGCTGGCCTCGCAGGCCGGTGCTAGCCGGGCGGGAGTGCTCGGATACGGCACATCGGAGACCTCGAAGGTCAACACGCAGGCGTCGGCGGAATCGATCAGACTCTATGGCGCCGACGTGGGCGGGCTAGAGGTCGTGTACGTCAACGACAACCTGGCCTTCGGCCTGCCCAATGGCCTCGGGCCCGAGGTCACGCAGATGATCGAAGCCGGCGTGGATTTCATCGCCACCTCCATGGACATCAACGGCATGCTCACCTTGGCCAAGGAACTGGAACGGCAGGGGGTGAGAGATCAGATCACCATGCTCCACCCCAACTCCTACGACACGGGCTTCGTGGCCGAGGCGGCAGGGCTCTTCGACGGCGACTACGTGCTGGTGCTCTTCGTTCCGTTCGAGTACGACAGCAACAGCCAGCTGCGACACGCCTACGACCAGTGGGTGCCGGCCCACGGCGGCCCCGTGGCCGAGCAGACCGTGGTGGGTTGGATCGACGCCGACCTGTTTGTGACCGGGCTGCTGGAGGCCGGGCCGGAATTCAGTCGCCAGGCGATCATCGATTCGCTCAACCAGATCACTTACGGCGCCGACGGTCTGATCAACCCGATCGACTGGAGCCGCCAGCACACCGCGGTCGTGCCCGGTGTGTACGACCACGCCTACAGGTTGGAATGCGTGTCCTACGTTCGGATCGAGCAGGGCGAGTTCGTTGCTTTCCAACCCGAGCCGTGGATGTGCTGGCCCGGCGACACCGAGGCTTGGTCCGAGCCGACTCCCACCGACTTCGCGGACTAATTCCCGACCACCGATTCGCAACCGGTCCCCCAATCGCAATCGGCTCGTGAGTTCTGAACTGTGATCCTCGCGGCCGGTTTCCTTGAGGACCTGTTCCGCGGCCTCCTGCAGGGCACACCGCCCGGCGCGGTGTACGCCCTGATCGCGCTCGGCTTCGTGCTCACCTACAAGACCTCGGGCGTGTTCAACCTGGCCTTCGGCGCCCAGGCCTACATCTCGGCGGCGATGTACTTCAAAGCCCACACCCTGTGGGGCTGGCCCAAGTGGGCGGCCCTGGTGGTCTCGGCGTTCGTGCTTGCGCCGCTGATCGGTCTGGTGTTGGAACGGCTGATCTTCCGGCACCTCAGAACGGCCTCCGCGGTGTCCAAGCTGGTGGTAGCCATCGGCTTGAGCGTGGCGCTGCCGGAGCTGTTCAACCAGGCGGCCCGATTCACCGCCGTGGCCGGTCGTCAGATCACCGGCATCATCCCCGACGGATCCAGCGTGTTCTATGACCCCTTCGGCGTGTACCGCTTCAACCGAGACGAGCTGGCCATGATGGCGCTGGCTCTGGCCGGGACGCTGCTGCTGGGAGCGCTGTTCAGGTTCACCATGCTGGGCTTGGCCATGAGAGCTGTGGTCGAGAGCCCCCGGATGACCGAGCTGAGCGGCATCAACGCCGACCGGGTGTCGGCGTTCGCCTGGGCCCTGTCGAGCACCTTCGCGGGCTTGGCCGGCGTGCTGATCGCCCCGAGGTTCAACTCTCTCATCTCCACGGATTTCTTCACGCTCGTGGTGATCGCGGTGGCGGCGGCAGCCGCCGGACGGCTTGTGAGCCTTCCCCGAGCGCTGCTCGGCGGCCTCGGACTCGGGTGGCTCATCGCGGTGTTCAACACTTTCCTGCCGCGTTGGTCAGGCGATCACGCTTGGCTGAGGCCCTTCCAGGAGAATCTGACCCCGTCGCTGCCGTTCGTGGTGCTCTTCGCGATCTTGGTCTTGTGGCGAGCCGTCGGTCGTGAGAGGGAGGCCTCCGATCCGCTGGCGGGAGTGGATCCGCCGCCGCCCGCGCTGGCCGCGCTGGAGAGGCACCCCAAGCTCACCTTGTACACGCGCCTGTTCGGTGTCGCCTTCGTGGCGGGAGTCGGCTCGGTGGTGTGGTTCAGGGCCGGTGTGCTCTGGATGCACCTGGTGACCACCGCGGTGATCATGGCGATCATCTACCTGTCGGTGACGGTGATCACCGGCATGGCCGGACAGATCTCGCTGTGCCAGGGGACCTTCGCGGCGATCGGCGGGTTCATGATCTTCCAGATGGCCGACCGCTTCGACATGTCGGTCTTGGCCGCCGCACTGCTCGGGGCGCTGGCGGCCGCGGCGGTGGGGGCGGTGCTGTCGCTGCCGGTGCTGCGGCTGGGCGGGGTGTGGCTGGCCATCGCCACCCTGGCCTTCGCCTTCTTTTTCGATGCGGTGATGGTCAAGTTCTCTTGGGTCGGCGGCGGGTCCACCGCACTGCTGACCGGCACCCGGGTGCCCCGGCCGCTGCTCGGCCCCATCGACTTCGCCAGCGACCGGGCCTTCCTGGTGTTGGCGGTGATCGTGCTCGTGGTGGTGTCGGTCGTGGTCATCCAACTGCGCGAGGGCACCATCGGGCGGATCCTGGCCGCCCTGCGGGGCAGCGAGGTGGCCGCGGCGTCGATCGGCATCTCCGCGGCGCGGGCTCGCATCGTGGCCTTCGCGGTGTCGGCGGCCATCGCGGGGCTGGGCGGGGCGCTGCTGTCGATGCATCAGCAGAACGTGAACTACAGCACCAACTTCGGCCCGGTAAGCGCCTTGTTCTGGCTGGTGATAGTGGTTGCGCTCGGGGCCCGGACGGTGGAGGGCGCCATCCAGGCCGGAGCCGCCTTCGCTCTGTTCGAGCCGCTGATCCTGCAGGGGAATCTGCTGGCCTGGATCCTGCGGGGCGACGACCACCTGCCCGGCTTCTTCCCCATGTCAGGAAGCTGGCGACTAGTCCTGTTCGGGCTTATGGCAATCCAGTTCGCCCGCCATCCCGAGGGCTTGGTGGAGCACGGCAAGCGCCGGGCCTCGGCCCGCATCAACCGCTGGCTGGCAGCCCGGGAGGGGGCCGTTACGTGACTACGACAGCCTCGAGCGGTATGGGTTTAGTTGGTGTCAGATTGGCTGGTGCCGTGTTGATCGCCGATAGCGGCGCTAGAGGCCGCGGCCAGGCCGCGGCCCGACTCTCCGCGAGCCGGGCGTTTCGACGGCCGGTGGCAGCGAGTCGGGGCGCGGTTCGATGACGCCACTGCTGGAGGCTTCCGGTGTGAGCGTGTCGTTCTCGGGAATCCACGCTCTCGACGATGTGAGCATCAGCGTGCGTGCCGGGGAGCGGGTGGGCCTGATCGGGCCGAACGGAGCGGGCAAGACCACGCTGTTCAACTGCCTGTTCGGGATCTTGCGGCCCGATGCCGGCCGGGTACAACTCAACGGGGTCGATGTGGGCGGGTGGCCGGCCCACCGGCGGGCCCGAGCCGGGATGGGCCGAACGTTCCAGCGGGTGGAGTTGTTCGCCGACACCACCGTGCGCGAGCACCTGTTGATTGCTGAGCGCATCCGCAACGGCACCGGCGCCTTCTGGAAGGACCTGACCGGGCGGGGCCGCCCGCGGCCTGACGAGATTGCCGCTTGCGACGAGGTGCTGGAGCTGCTGGGCATAGCGGAGTTGGCCGACAAGCCGGTCGAGTCGCTGAGCCTGGGCCAGAGCCGGCTGGTGGAGGCCGGGCGCGCGCTGATGACCGGCCCCCAGATCCTGCTGCTCGACGAGCCGTCGTCGGGACTGGAC
>JAKZWH010000028.1:0-3542 GCA_047515615.1 Acidimicrobiales bacterium
TCCCACCAGCGCTCCGACAGGTTGTCGAGCAAATCGGTCAGCACCCCGCCCACAGCCAAGGCAATCAGCACGCACAGCCGCACCAGCACCAGCAGCGCAGAGAAAACGCGGCCCCGGATCTCGTCGGACACGTTCTCGTGCAGCAGCGTGAACCCGAGCACATACGAGGGTCCGGCCAGCATCCCCAGCATCACCACCAGCGGGATCATCAACGACAGCCGGTCCACCGACGCGGCCGCCAGCAGCACCACACCCGCGCCGATAAGCGCTGATGTGAACCCGCGGGTCCGGTTGATGCGATTCTGCAGCGCGGCCGCACACCCGACGCCCACGGCCATGCCCACCCCGAGAGAGAACAGCACGGCGTGGAAGTCGGCCTCCCGCCCCACGATCACCTCGTCCACGAACCGGGCACCCAGCAGGAACACCATCCCCGCGCCCATCACGGCGGTGGCCAGCCCCACATTCACTGATCGCACGATCGGGTTCTTCCCCACCAGGCGCCAGCCCTCGCGAAGCTCCCGGATGGCTCCGCCGAGATCGAGACTGCCCCTCTCCGCTGCCCGGCGCTCGTCGCGGGAGCGCTCGGGGATGGCGATCCGCCAGATGATAAGGGCGGTCACGAGGAACGACAGGGCGTCCACGTAGAAGGCGAGGCCCTCCTCGTTGAGCCGCAGCGTCGTCACCCACCCCTCGTCCGACATCGCCTCGGCCGCCTTGGCCAGCAGCGCGGCTATGCCCGCGGCCACCGGGAACATGCCGTAGGCAGCGGCCACGTTCAGCGAATTGGCCGAAGTGAGCTTGTCGCGTGGCACGAGATTGGGGACCATCGCCTCCTTGGCGGGCTGCCACATCATCGTGGCCAGCTCCAGCAGGACGCTGGCCACCACCAGCCCGATCAGGGTGTCGACGAACGGTAGCGTCACCAGCACCAGCGCGCGGCCGATGTCGCACGCCATCATCACCCGCTTGCGGTTGAGCCGGTCGACGATCACGCCCACCGCGGTCGCCAGGAAGAACCCCGGCGCCACCCGGGTGACCAGCACCAGGGCTATGGCCGTGCTCTTCGAACCCTCCGGGGCGAGCTGGCTCGCCAGGGCGATCGTGGCGAACAGCCCGAGCCAGTCGCCGGTGGCCGACACCACCTGGGCGACCCAGAGCCTGAAGAAGTCCCACGTGCCGAATATCCGCTCCAGGCGACCCGAGGGCCGGACTGACTCGAAGGCCTCGTCTAGCCGGATGCCGGCCGAGGAGCGGAGGGGTTCTTTGCCCACGACAACCGAGGCTAGGCGCCCCGCCCGCCGACGGGTTACGCCCCCGGCGCGGGCGGCGAAGCTCAGCTGCGCTTGCGGGCCGGCTTCCTGCGGGCGGGGCGCTTCTTGACCGACCCCTTCGCCCGCCGCTCCTCCAGAAGATCGCAGGCCCGCTCGAGGGTTAGCCCCTCCACGGTGTCGCCTGAGCGAAGGGACGCGTTGACCTCACCGTCAGTGACGTAGTGGCCGTAGCGTCCGTCCTTCACCACCACGGCCCGTCCCGTGGCCGGATCCTCCCCCAGTTCCCTCAGGGGTGCGGCCGATGCAGCCGCCCGGCCGCCCTTGGGTTGGGACAGCAACTCCAGGCACTCCGAGAGGGTGACCGTGAACAACTGATCCTCGCTGGCCAGGCTGCGGCTGTCGGAGCCCTTGCGCACGAACGGCCCGTAGCGCCCGTTCTGCACGGTGATCTCGACCCCGTCAGCGGGGTCGGCGCCCACCGTGCGGGGCAGCGACAGCAGCAGCAACGCCTCCTGCAGGGTCACCGTCTCCAGCTCCATAGTCTTGAGCAGGGAGGCGAACTTCGGCTTGTCGGGCACCTCGCCGGCCCGGCCGAGCTGGACGTACGGCCCGTAGCGGCCCAACTTGGCCACCACGACCAAGCCGGTCTCTGGATCCGCGCCCAGCACACGCTCTTCGCGTCCGGCGGCCAGCAACTCCAACACCCGCTCGACAGTGAGCTCGTCGGGAGCGGTGCCGTCGGGGACCGAGACCGAGACCTCGCCCCTGCGCACGCTGGGGCCGTAGCGCCCGACGCGGACCTCCACGTCCTCCCCGTCGGCGTCGACACCCAGAGGGATCGAGTTCACCGAGCGGGCGTCGATGTCGCCGAGACGGCTCGACACCTTCTCCTTCAGGCCCGGTTCATCCTCACCGCCGAAATAGAACCGCTGGAGCCACGGCACCTGCTCCTCTTCGCCGGCTGCGATCCGGTCGAGGTCGTCCTCCATCTCAGCGGTGAAGGCGTAGTCGACGAGCTTGGGGAAGTGACGCTCCAGCAGGTTCACCACCGAGAACGCAGTGAACGACGGCACCAGCGCCGAGCCCTTCTTCCACACGTAGCCCCGGTCGGTGATCGTGCCCATGATCGACGAGTAGGTGGAGGGGCGGCCCACGCCGAGCTGCTCGAGGCGCCGCACCAGCGACGCCTCGGTGTAGCGGGCCGGGGGCTGCGTCTCGTGCCCGGAGGCCTCCATCCCCCGGCAGCTCACCGCGTCGCCCTCGCCAAGCGGGGGCAGCCGCCGCTCGTCTTCGGTCTCGCTCGCCTCTCCGGCGTCGGTGCCCTCGGTGTACACCTCCCGGAAGCCCAGATGGGTTATCACCGTGCCGCTGGCGGTGAACTCGGCGTCGCGGCCCTCCTCGGTGCGCGCGCCGACGCGCAGCTGCACCGTCTCGCCGGTGCAGTCGGTCATCTGGCTGGCCAGCGTCCGCTTCCACACCAGCTCGTACAGCCGGGCCTCGGGCTTCGGCACGTGTTTGGCCACAGTCTTCGGGGCGGTGAAGGCCTCTCCAGCGGGCCGGATGGCCTCGTGGGCCTCTTGGGCGTTCTTCACCTTGCTGGCATACACCCTGGGCTTGGGGGGAAGCACATGCTGCCCGTAGCGCCTGGCCACCTCGGAGCGGGCTGCAGCCACCGCGGCCGACGACAGCGATGTGCTGTCGGTGCGCATGTAGGAGATGTAGCCCTTCTCGTACAGCGACTGGGCCGCCCGCATCGCCGCGGCCGAGGACATGCCGAGCTTGCGGGCCGCCTCCTGCTGGAGCGTGGAGGTGATGAACGGCGGGGCCGGGCGGCGCCGGTACGGCTTGGGGGTGCGCGACCTCACGGCGAAGTCCGCTCCCTGCAGATCGGCAACCAGCGATGCGGCTCCGGCCTCGTCGAGCACGGTCACGCCGCGGCGGGTCGGCCGGCCGTCGGGACCGAAGTCGCGTGCGGTCGCGACACGCGAGCCGTCGAGCACGGCGAGGGCGGCCGCGAACTCGAGCCCCTCGTTGGCTTGGGGCGAGAACGTGGCGGTCAGCCCCCAGAAGGAGGCGCTGACGAAGCGCATCCGCTCCCGCTCGCGCTCCACCACGATGCGCACCGCCACGCTCTGGACCCGCCCGGCCGACAGCTGGGGCATCACCTTCTTCCACAACACCGGCGACACCTCGTAGCCGTAGAGCCGGTCGAGCATCCGGCGGGCCTCCTGGGCGTCCACCAGGCGCCTGTCGAGCTCCCGGGGCGAG
>JAKZWH010000029.1:0-13848 GCA_047515615.1 Acidimicrobiales bacterium
CCGCATTGGACACCATCACGTCAAGTTTCGGGTCGATGGTCAGAGCGTGAGCCACCGCCTCGGCGCAATTCTCCATGACGCTGAGATCAAAATTCAGCAGATGGGGCGTGGCACCCGATGCCTCGATCACCGGCGCCAATGCGTCCAGCCGCTCCTGCTTGTAGTCGATCAGGTACAGATTCTTGGCGCCCTCAGCCGCGAACAATTCCGCGGTACGGCGCCCGAAGCCGCTGCCGGCTCCCGTCACGAAGACGTTGCGTCCCTCGAATCGTCGACTCATTGTTGGTTCCCCCAGTTTCTTGGCATTGAAACCCGTTTCATGGTTCAGGAAGCGTGACAGAAAGCGTGACATAAGGTTCACGGTCCTGACAGCTCGGCGCTCCGCCGGTCCGAGCTCAGTGGGCGGTCCAGCCTCCGTCCACGGTCAGCACCGAGCCGGTCACATACGACGAGGCGTCCGAGGCCAGATAGATGGCCGCCCCGGCGATCTCGTGCATCTCGCCCCAGCGGCGCAGAGCCACCTCCTGGCCGATCACCCGCACGCTGTGCTCGCTGTGCTCGTGCGCCAGGTTCATCTCGGTCTAGAACGGGCCGGGCGCGATGGCGTTCACGTTCACTCCCCGCGGCGCCCACTCCATGGCCAGCGCCCGGGTGAGCTGCACGATCGCGCCCTTGGAGGAGGTGTAGGCCGTGCGGTCGGGTGCGGCGACCAGGCCGAACGTAGACGACACATTGATCACCCGCCCGCAGCCGGACTCCCACAGATGCGGTGCCGCGGCCCGGCAGACGAGCCACGGCCCGGTGACGTTGACCGCCAAGGACTCCTCGAACTCGGCCCTCTCAAGGTCGCCGATGGCCCCTCGCACGAGGATCCCGGCGTTGTTCACCAGGATGTCAAGCCCGCCGAAGCGCTCCACGACGGTCTGCACCGCGGCCTCGACGGACGCCTCGTCGGTGGCCTCCAGCTCCACACCCAGCGCTGCCCCCGCGGTGGCGGCCGCGATCTCGATCGCCCTCGCCTGTGCGTCGTCGAGGCTGCGGCTCGTGACCGCCACCCGCGCCCCCGCGAAGCTCAGGGCCTCGGCCATCACCGCGCCGAGGCCCCTGGAGCCGCCCGTCACCAGGGCGGCGCGTCCGTCGAGGCGGAACAGGTCGAGCGGGTTGGGCGCTTGGGGCCTCCTCGCGGCCGCTGTCGGGCAACGGGTCCGGCCCGGACCGTGTCCGAGCCGGGCGTGTCAGGTGCTGTGGGCCTCCTCGTAGCTCGGGCCTCCGCTCTCCTGCACCCAGTAGCGCCGGGCCCAGCCGACGCCCTTCCAGGTCTTGATGGTGGTGGGCACCAGCTTGATGAGCCAGCGGGGCTGCTGGATGGTGGACACCAGGTACGTCGGCCCGTTCGGTCCCAGGTACCGGTACGACATCTGCTCGGCGACCTGCACCCAGCGGCCCCCGACGTTGGGCTCCTCCTCCACGGTGGCCGTGCCCTCCATGTACACCTTGGGGATCTCCATGGCCTGGCCCGACTCGCCCGGATCGCTGTGGGGGGCGTCGATGACCACGCTGACCCGCCCGTCGGCCTTGATGTACTCGCACCACAGGGCCCGCTGGCGGCCCACGAAGTACAGGGCCTCCCCGTCCCACTGGTACCAGACCGGCATCACATAGGGCGACCCGTCGGGCTTGAGAGTGGCCAGCCGGGCTACGGCGTTGCCCGCCATGAACTGCTCCATCTCCTCGGCGGTCAGGCCGCCCAGGTCGCCTCTAAAACTGCTCATTGTTGACCGCTCCTTTTCTCACTGGTCAAAGCGAGACAGTAGCATCGCGTCGATGGCATCCTCCAAGCCGGTCGACGGCGCCGAGCCGACCGCCAGCCCGGGCGCCGGGACCGCTTCCGCCGGGGACCGGGACATCGACGCCGCGGCACAGGGTCCGGCGAGCACCAACGGCGCGCCCGGCGGTGTGGCCCTGTCGGTTCGCGATCTCGTGAAGACGTTCGAGGTGGGCGGGGGCTGGCTGGGCGGCGAGCGCGGCGAGGTCTCGGCGGTGGCCGGAGTGTCTTTCGACATCGGCTCCGGGCGAACGCTGGGCCTTGTGGGGGAGTCGGGCTGCGGCAAGTCCACAACCGCCCGCTGCATCCTGCGTCTCATCGAGCCGACGTCCGGTGACGTGGTCCTGCAGCGCCCCCTAGACGGGGGAGGGGCCGAGAGCATCGACATCATCGCGGCCGACCGGCGCGAGTTGCGGCGCCTCCGCCGCCACATGCAGATCGTCTTCCAGGACCCGTTCGCTTCGCTCAACCCCCGGATGTCGGTGGGGCAGGCGCTGCGCGAGCCACTGGTGGTGCACACCTCGATGTCGAGAGCCGAGCAGGACGCCAGGGTGGCCGAGCTGCTCCGCCTGGTCGGACTCAACCCCAGGATCGTGGACCGCTACCCCCACGAGTTCTCCGGCGGGCAGCGCCAGCGCATCGGCGTGGCCCGGGCGCTGGCGTTCGACCCCGGATTCCTCGTGCTCGACGAGCCGGTCTCCGCCCTCGACGTTTCGATCCAGGCCCAGGTCCTCAACCTGCTGGACGACCTTCAGCAGGATCTGGGCCTCACGTACCTGTTCATCGCCCACGACCTGGCCGTGGTACGCCACGTGTGCGACGACATCGCGGTGATGTACTTGGGCAAGATCGTGGAGCGCACTTCCGCGGCGCGGCTCTTCGACGAGTCGATGCACCCCTACACCCACGCCCTGCTCTCCGCGGTGCCGGTACCTGATCCGGCGCTGGAGCGGGGACGGCTGCGGATCTTGCTAGAGGGCGACGTGCCCAGCCCCCTGAACCCCCCGTCGGGGTGCCGCTTCCACACCCGCTGCCATGTGGGCCGGGACCAGGAGGTGTGCCGGGTGACGGAGCCGCCCCTCGAGGAGGTCAGCGGGGGCCATTGGGTGGCGTGCCACTTCCCCGAGGCCCGCCAGGTCGTCTGACATGAAGCCGTCGGAGCCCATCGCGGCGATGCCGCGCTCGGGCATACGCGAGGTGATGGAGCTGGCCGGCGCCATCGACGGCGCCATCCACCTTGAGACGGGGGAGCCCAACTTCACCACGCCCCGCCACGTCTGCGAGGCCGCGGCTCAGGCTGCCTTCGACGGCTTCACCAAGTACACGCCCAACGCCGGCATCCCCCCGCTGCGAGAAGCTTTGGCGGCCAAGGTCCGGGAGCGCAACGGCATCGACGCCACCGCCGACCAGGTCGTGGTCACGTCGGGCGCTGTCGCCGGGATCTACAGCAGCATGGTCTCGCTGGTGAATCCGGGCGCCGAGATGCTGCTCGGAGATCCGAGCTGGCCGAACTACGCCCAGATGATGCAGCTGCTGAAGATCACCCCCGTCCACTTCCCGCTGCGGCCCGAGGCCGATCTGGTCCCGCAGGCCGCCGACGTGGAGCCGCTGATCACCGAGCGCACCCAGGCCATCCTGCTCAACTCTCCTGGCAACCCGACCGGCGCGGTCACCGATGCTGGGGCCCTGGCCGACCTGATGGAACTGGCCCGCCGGCACGATCTGCTGGTCTTCTCCGACGAGGTCTACGACGAGATCTCCTTCGACGGGCCTCACACCTCGGCCGCGCCGCTCGACACCGACGATCGGGTGATCACCTTCTTCAGTTTCTCCAAGACCTACGCCATGACCGGCTGGCGGGTGGGCTACCTGGTCGTTCCGCCTGGAGTGTCATCCCTGATCGTGCGGGCCCAGGAGCCGATCACGTCATGCGTCAACGCCCCCGCGCAGATGGCAGCCCTCGCGGCGGTGACCGGCCCGCAGGAGTGTGTGGCCGAGATGCGCGACGCCTACCGGCACCGGCGCGATCTGGTGACCGAGTTCCTGAGCGGTCGCGGCATCCCCCACGTCAGGCCGCGGGGCGCCTTCTACCTGATGGTCGACGTGAGCGGCAGCGGCAGCTCCGGCATGGAATTCGTGCTCCGCCTGTTGAAGGAGAAGCAGGTGGCGGTGGTGCCCGGGGACACCTTCGGCCCCGGCTCGGGCCGGTTCGTGCGCATATCGCTGGCCACGGCCCCCGACCTGCTGATGGAGGGAGTGGAGCGCCTAGCCGACGCCGTCGCCGACTGGGGCAGCTGATCCACCCGGCGGGCGCATCGGCTGGTCTTCGGCGTTGCCGAAAGGTGGTCGTAGAAATATGGCTATACTTGTGCGCATGACAACGTCGGCCACGGAACCACAAGAGCGCACGGTGCCCGCCGGGGAGTTCAAGACGAACTGTCTGAGACTCATGGATGAGGTGCATGAGACTGGAGCGCCCATCGTCGTGACCAAGCACCGCCGGCCGGTCGTGCGCGTCAGTCCGTTCCGCCAGGAGCGGCTCAAGCTGGTCGGATCCTGCCGGGGCCAACTGCGCATCTTGGGCGACATCGACAGCGAGCCGGCCATCCCGGCCAATGACTGGGACATGCTCGCCCATCGCGGACGCCTCGCGGACCGCGACGTCTGATCAGCAGCCACAGCCCGTGAGCCTCCTGCTGGACACCAACGTCCTGCTGCGGCTGGCCGTTGACAGCGAAGAGATCAGCGGGTCCTTCAAGGATGAGGTGGAGTCCGATCTCGGCCGGGGCGGCGTCGCTGTGTCTGCGATGACGTTCGTGGAGACCACTCGCCTGCACCATCATGGGCGCATCGACCTGGGATGCCATCCGGCCCTGTGGCGCCGGGAGCGGTTGCGGTCTGGCCTCAGGGAAATCGCTGTCAGCGGCGAGATTGCAGTTGAGTCAGTGCTACTTATGAACTCCGGGTTTCACAGCGACCCTGCCGATCAGATCATCGTCGCCACGGCCATGTTGGCTGGGATGCGACTGGCTACGACGGATCGCCAGATCATCGACTGGGCTCAGCGAACCAGACTGATTCCGCTGGCAGCCCCAATCACAGTGTCGGGTCCGCCGTAGAGGGTGCCGTTGCCGGGCTGGCGGGCCGTAGAGGTCGTCGTTGCCGGGTCCACCCCACAGTCCCACTGGTTGAACTGTAACCGGTTAGCCAACAATGGCGCCAACGATGGTTGAACATCGGCGCCGCAGCTTCAACTAGGTCCGAGTCATGGCGCGGGGCAACGCCTCGGAGAGATCGACCGGGGCGGCCCCGGCCGGCGTCAGAAGTTGAACAGCGACATGGCGGTGCCGCCTCGGATCATGTCGCGCTCGGCTGCGCTGATGCCGCCGAGGAGGTGGTCGACCACCCCGAGAGTCTCGGGGTGGCCGGGGTTTTCGCGGATCCACGGCCAGTCCGAGGCCATGAGCATGCGGTCGGCGCCGAACGCGGCGTGGATG
Organism: Acidimicrobiales bacterium; assembly: GCA_047515615.1. Lineage (GTDB taxonomy): Bacteria > Actinomycetota > Acidimicrobiia > Acidimicrobiales > Aldehydirespiratoraceae > Aldehydirespirator. The sequence goes on from JAKZWH010000029.1 coordinate 5,323, forward strand.
CGGTCGGTGGTCTCCTGCAGGTCCCGGTAGGGGTAGGGGGCCCCGCTGAAGGCGTAGTGGCCCGAGAAATGCACGTGCACGCTGGGGTGCTTGGCCGCCAGCGCCTCCACGATCTCCAGGCCGGCGGGGGGCAGCTCCATGTCGAACTGGGGCCGCCCGTAGTCGTCCACCCGCAGCTCCAGATGCATGTTGGGCAGGAACCCCAGATGGTTGAGCACCACCTTCAGGCCGGGGAGGAGCTCCAGGCAGCCGTCGAGCAGGTCAACCTGGTCGGCCGGTCCGTAGAACCAGGCCTTCATGTCGGCGTCGCGCATGGCGGCCAGAACACCGAACACGTCCAGCGACTCGGGATCGGCGCCGGCCTCGCCCTCCAGTCCATAGAGCCTGATCCCCTCGATGCCGGCATCGATGCGGCGTCGCAGCGTGGCCAGCGGGTCCGGGTCGGCGAAGTCGTGCACGGCCACGCCCGCGAACTTGCCCGGAAAGTCGGCGAGCACCTCGGCCAGGTAGTGGTCGTGCTCGGACAGGGCGCAGTAGACGGCCCGGTCCACACCCGCGGCGTCCATCGCCTCCAGGAGGCGCTCGGCGGTCTCGGAGCGCTCGGGCGGCGTCATGCCCTCGAAGATGGCTCTCGGGTAGTCGTCGCTCAGGGCCTTGAACAGGTGCAGGTGGGCGTCCACTACATCCATGGCGGTCGGCCTTTCTGTTCGCTTCTATTGGTCGGAGTCTTGCCGCGCGGCGCCGTGCTCGGCGATCCAGGCGAGATGGTGGGCGGTGAGGTTGCGGCGCATGAACATCACCAGCTGCTCCACCAGGTGGGGATGCTCTTGCAGCAGGGCCGGGCCCCGGAGCACGGTTCCGGTGGAGATCCACATGTTCTGGCCCCGCAGGCCGGGGTGGATGGTGCGCACGTAGCCGTGGGTCAACTCGTCGTGGGCGCCGGTGAACAGCACCCGCATGGCCGCCGCCGCCTCGCCGCCACCGACATCATCGACGCCGCCGTGGCGGACTCCGCCATCAGCGTCGTCGTCGCCGGCGGGGGGCGTGGGGCTGATCAGCGCGTGGACCGGGGCGCCGTGGCCGGTGCCGAGGCTGAAAGCAGCGCGGGTCAAGGCGCCGTAGGCCACCAGCCCGGCCGGGCCGAACGCGCCGCCGACCTCGGCCAGCGCGCCGGTCAGGTCGTCCATGGTGGCCGACGGGTCCGGCTCGCCGTCGGACAGGCCGTGGCCCCGCAGCTCCAGGCGGATCACCCGGAAGCCCGCCGAGTTCACGGTGGCCGCGACCGATCCCCAGGCGTCGAGATCGTCGCCGAGGTCGTGCACGAACAGCAGCGGCGGCCCGTCGGCGGGGTGCTCGAGGCCTCGCAGCACGGTCCCGTCGGCCAGGGCGACCTCGATCGGGTACGGCTTCGACGGTGCCATGGCGACCGGGCGTCAGTACGGCTGCGGGTTGAAGCAGCGCAACCCGACCCCGCCCCGCACCTCGTAATTGGGATGCTCATCCCAGCACCGCTCCAGGGCGTGGGGGCATCGGGGCGCGAACCGGCATCCCGGCGGCATCATCTGCGCGGGCGGGACCAGTCCCGCGATGGGCACCAGCTCCCGGCGTTTGAGGCTCACGCGGGGCAGGGCCCGCAGCAGGCCCTGGGTGTAGGGATGGCGCGGATCGGAGAACAGCTCGTCGACTGGGGCCTCCTCCACGATCTCTCCCGCGTACATCACCGCCACCCGGTCGGCTATCGAGGCCACCACGGCCAGGTCGTGGGTGATCAGCAGCATCGACATGTCGCGGTCCTGCTGCTCCTGTCGCAGCCGCTCCAGGATCTGGGCCTGCACGGTCACGTCGAGCGCGGTGGTGGGCTCGTCCGCGATGAGGATCTCGGGATCCAGCACCAGCGCGGTGGCGATCATCACCCGCTGGCGCATCCCGCCCGACAGCTGGTGGGGATAGGCGCCGAAACGCTCCTCGGGGGCGGGCAGCCCTACGGCCCGGAGGATCTCGATGCTCATGGCTCGGGCTTGCGCCCTGGTGACGTCGCGGTGGGCGCGGATCACCTCGGTCATCACCTGGCCCACCGTGAACACCGGGTCGAGCGAGGTGAGGGGGTCCTGGAAGATCATCGAGATGCGCTCCGAGCGGACGGCGCGCACACGGCGCTGGGGCAGCTGGGTGAGGTCGCTGTTGTCGAAGACGATCTCGCCGGAGGTGATCCGCACCGGCGGCGTGGGCAGCAGCCGCATGATCGACAGCGCGGTGATCGTCTTGCCGCACCCGCTCTCGCCCACCAGGCAGAGCACCTCGTTGGGGTTGATGTCGAAGGACACGTCGCGCACCACGTCGAACGAGCCCTCCGGCGTGGACACCGCGGTGTGGAGGCCGCGAACCGACAGCACAGGCTGGCGGCCGGCGCCGTTGGTGGCGGTCTCGGTGCGGTCGGGGTTCATGACGGGCTCACGTGCGACGCAGCCTGCTCGGCACTATCGGACCTCACGTGCGACGCAGCCTGGGGTTGGCCACGGTGTAGCCGACATCGGCGAGCCAGTTGCTCAGCACAACGATGGTGATCAACACCAGCGAGAAGAACTGGGCCACCGGGTAGTCGCGCCTGAGCACCGCGTTGACCAGCACCTGTCCGAGCCCGGGCCAGCCGAAGATCGTCTCGACCACCAGCGCATAGCCAATGATCTGGCCGATCCGCAGGCCGGCCAGCGAGATGATCGGGACCATGGCGTTGCGCAGCACGTGCTTGCCGATGATGCTCGTCTCCGACAGGCCGCCGGCGCGCAGCGTCCTCACGAAGTCGTGGCCGAGGTTCTCCAGCATGGCCGAGCGGGTCATCCGCACGGTCAGCGCGATGCCCTCCATGGCCAGCACCACCGCGGGCAGGATCAGCTGCTTCTTACTGCAGCATCCCGCCGAGGGCAGCCAGCCCAGCGTGGACGCGAAGAGCCACACCGTCAGCAGGGCCAGCCAGAAGTTGGGGACGGCCATACCGGCCACCGAGAACGTCATCACCGAGCCATCGGCCCAGCTGTTGCGTTTGACCGCGGCCAGGATGCCTAACGGGACTCCGACGGCGAACACCAATACGAAGGCCGCAGCCCCCAGCACCAGGCTGTTGCGGCCGTGCACGGTGAGCATGTCGAAGATGTCGGCGTTGTTGGTGAGCGACTTGCCGAAGTCGAAGGTCACCAGGCGGCCCATGTAGCGGAAGTACTGCTCGTGGACTGGGTCGTTGAGGCCCAGCAGCTCCCGGAACTCCTCGCGGTCCTCGTAGGAGGCCGACGCGGGCAGCCGGGCCGACACCGCGTCGCCGCCCGAGAGCCGGATGGCGTAGAAGACCGCGATCGACGACAGCAACAGCACGATCAGCGTGTAGAGGGTGCGGCCTGCGATGCGTCTCATGGCCGGGTGCCTCGGGCGTTCATTGCTCGTCCACCGACTTGGCCTCGTGGCGCAGGCGCGGGTCGAACACGTCGCGCAGCCCGTCGCCGATGAGGCTGACCGACAGCACCACGAGCACGATGGCGAGGCCGGGAATGGTCGACTCCCAGTGGTTGAGCCGCAGGAAGTTGCGGCCGTCGGCCACCAGCTGGCCCAGGCTGGGGGTGGGAGGCTGGGCACCCAGGCCGATGAACGACAGCGCGGCCTCAGCGATCACGGCCACGGCCACGTAGTAGGACGCCAGCACGAAGGCGGGAGCCAGGATGTTGGGGAAGATGTGGCGCCACATGATGCGCACGGACGAGTAGCCCCCGGCTCGGGCCGCCTCCACGAACTCACGCTGCGACAGCGTCAGCACCTCGCCCCGCACCACCCGGGCGATGGCCGCGGTGTTGACCAGGCCCACGGCCAGGATCACCGGGAGCAGCCCGCCGCCCATCCCGCCCGCGAACAGCACGGCCAGCAGGATCAGCGGGAAGCCCCAAATGAAGTCGACGGCCCCGCCCACCGCGGTGTCGGTCCACCCCCCCAGGTAGCCGGCCACCATGCCCAGCACGATGCCGGCCGCCAGCGCGAGCACGGTCACCCCGGCGGCCACGGTGAGGCTCACCCTGATGCCCACGAAGACCCTGACCGCCATGTCGCGGCCCAGCCCGTCGGTGCCGAAGAGGTGCCCGTCGCTCAGCGGCGGCAGGTGGATGGCCGAGAAGTCCTGGGCGACGTAGTCGCCGCCGGTGAGCCACGGCCCCAGGATCCCCGCGGCCAGCACCACCACGCCGAGGGCCGAGCCCAGCAGCAGCAGCCCGTTGTGGCGCATGCGGCGCAGACTGCGCTGCATGCGGCCGATGTGCTGGGCCTCCTCCAGCTCGAGGAGCTGATTCTCCCAGTCGAGGCGCCGCGCGTCGACGGCCGACCCTGCTCCTTCCATGGCGGCGGACACGGCGCCGCCGCGGTGCCCGGCAGGCTCTTGGCCCTGTGCGCCCTCTAGCCCTCGATCCACGTGTCGTTGTAGTACGGGTAGAGGTTCCACACGAACGGCTGCCAGCCGTGGACCTTGTTGTTGTGCACGAAGGTGGCGTTCTGGTTCATGATCGGCAGGTACGGCAGCTGCTCGGCCCAGGCCAGCTGGAACTCCGACGCCGCAGCCTGCGCCGCCGCCTCAGTGCCCGACGCCTGCCAGGCCGCGATGGAGTCGTCGATGCGGGGCTCGACCGCGTGGGAGAAGTTCGGCACCGGGATGGTGGCCGACCAGCCGAACAGGGTGAGCACGTCGATGGGGATGGGCCACAGCCAGAAGAACAGCGACATCTCCACGGAGTCGCGGCCCAGCTGGCTCTGCTCGGTGAAGGCCAGGCCCCGGTCGACGACGTTGAGGTTGGCCCTCACTCCGACCTTGGCGAACTGGGCCGAGACCGCGGCGGCCACGCTCTTCTGCACCGACTCGTCCTCGACGAGATAGCGGAACTCGAAGCGGTTGCCGTCGCGCACCCGCACGCCGTCGTCGCCCATCTCCCAGCCGGCTTCGTCGAGCTTCTGGTTGGCCAGGGCCACGTCGAACTGGTTGAACTGCTCCACGGCGGGGTCGTAGTTGCGGTCGGTGGTGGGGAACGGCCCGTAGGTGGCCGCACCGTTGCCGGCCAGGATGGCGTTCACCATGCCCTGGCGGTCCAGCGAGTGCGACAGCCCCTGGCGGGTGAGCGCGTCGCCGAAGAGCTCGTCGTAGTCGCGGTTCATGGCCAGGTGGAAGCCCGACCACTCGGGATGGCGGATCACCGTCAGGTCCGGGTTGTTCTCCATGCGGGCGATGTCCTGATGAGCCGGGTTGATCAGCGTGTCGATGTCGCCGTTCTCGAGCTGGGTGGCCCGCTGCCCCTCCTCGGTGATGACCGTCCAGCGGATGGCGTCGAGATAGGCCGGCCCCTTGTTCTCGAGGAAGGGCGTGTTCGAGCCGGGGTAGTCGGCCCAGCGGTTCACCAGCACGTGGCTGCCGGGCACCCACTCCTCATGCGTGAACGGCCCGGTGCCGTCGGCGAACTCGGTGCCGTAGGTCGACTCCGGGTTGAGGGAGCCGTCGGCGTTGAGGCTGCTCTCCTTCCAAGTGTTGATGTTGAGGATGCGCCAGTACCCGGTCTTGTGGGGGCCGAGCGCGCCCACCCAGGCGTTCTTCATCTTCATGACGACGGTGTTGCCGTCGGCCTCGTAGGTGTCGACCGGAGCGGCCAGACCGGCGATGAAGCTGAAGGCTTGCACCGACCGGTAGAACTCGGCAACCGCCTCGGCGTCCACCGTCCCGCCCGAGTGCGAGACCTTGCCCTCGGGTATGTCGAAGGTGTAGGTGAGGCCGTCGTCGGAGACCGAGAAGCCCGACGCGAACTGGGGAACGTCGGCGCCCGACGGGTCGTTGGACAAGATGGCCTCGTAGATGGCGAAGAAGGCCGGGTCGTACCAGTTGGTGGTGAGCGGGTCGTGCTTGGAGACGTCGCGGTTGTAGCCCTCTCGCAGCGTGCCGCCCTGGGTCGGCCCCGTTGGCTCGGGCGCGGCTGCCGCGGTGGTGGTGGGGGCGGCCTCGTCCGTGTCGCCCGGGGCTGCGGTGGTGGGGGCGGCGGCCGCGGTGGTCGGCGCAGCCGCCTCGTCGTCGCCGCAGGCGGCCAGGATGGTGGCTGCGGCGGCCACCCCGACGCCCGACAGGCCGAGGCGCTTCATGAACGTCCGGCGGTCGAGCCCGTTGGCCTGGTATTGATCGGCGAGCTCCGCGACCTCTGGTCCGTACTCGTCTCGTATCCACGAAATGCCCATGTCGAGCACCCTCCTCGCTTGTTTGGAACGTGGGTCCGCCGCAGTTGGGGCGACGGCCAGCGGCGAGATTGTATACCAACGGCCGGGCCCGCGCCAAAGCGTCCGGTTCGACGCCGCTCAGGTTTCGAGGGCGGCGTGGGCCGACGGGTACGACGCCCGGAACCGGTCCACCGAATCGGGGGACCACTGTTCGCCGGCGGGTAAGGCCAGCTCGACCCGCCGGGGCTCGGAGCAGGGCTGGCCCTGGGCCACGTGCAATGCCGTGGCGCCCCCCTTGCGTCGCAGCACATAGGAGTAGACGGTCCGGTAGCCCCGGTGGTTGCAGATGCCGGTGTCGCCGTCGTCATGGGAGCGCTGCAGCTCGAAGACGTCTTCGATCCCGGCGGCCTGCTCCAGGCGGCGCTGGGCGGAGGCCAGCCGCCGCTGGGTGGTGACGGTGTCGTCGTCGCCGGGGTGGGGCTCGAGGACGATGTGGTGGTTTGAGCGGGCGGTCGGCCCGTCCAGCGCCGTCGCCTCGGTCCGGTCGCCGCGCACCTCCACTGCGGCGGCGCCCGACGCGTCGATCATGATCAGGTTGGCCCACAGGTAGGGCCGGGACTCGACTGCCTCTCCTATCGCGGCGACGGCCGAGTCGACGTCGCGGCCTCGGCGCAGGGCGATCTCGGTCAGCTCGTCGTAGTTGGCGTGCCCCTCGAGGGTGCGCACGTTGGAGTCGCAGCACAGCAGTCCGTGCTCGTTGGCGCCGATGGAGAATCCCGAGAACTCGTCGAGGCTCGGGTCGGTGCCGGCCCAAGTGGAGACGCCGCGCACCCCGAACACGTCGGGATCGGTGACCAGCCGGTCGTCGAAGTGGGTCCGGCCGAAGTCCTTGTTCTTGAACAGCAGGTAATCGCCGTCACCGATTCTCAGCACGCCGGTGGTGCACATGACATCCTCCCGTCCCCTCGCTCGGCTGCGGCAACTCTACGGCTGCGGCCGGCTCACTCTCCCGGCGCAGCGGCGACCCGGCAAACCGGCAGGGTGATGCGGGTGGGGTGCTCGGCGTCGTGCAGCACGGTCTGGGTTGCCGGCGCGGCCGCCAGAGCGCTCTCCGCCCCCGGCGTTCCGCCCGAGTTGAGATTGCGGTCCCACTGCGGGAAGTCCGAGCTGGAGATGTCCAGTCGCAGCCGCGACCCGGCCGGGACGCAGGCGCCGACCGGGCCCAGCTCGATGCGCAGCTCGTACACCGCGCCGGGCACCAGCGGCTCCGGGTCGCTCAGCGAGCGGCGGTAGCGGGCCCTCAGGATGCCCTCCTGGAGGTTGACGCTGCGGCTGTCGGGATCGACCACGCACAGCCGGGCGGTGAAGTCGGTGTCGGTGGCGGTGGTGGCCGCGTGCAGCGTCACCGACACGTCGCCGAGCAGCTCGATGTCGGCCGCGAGGGGCTCGGAGGTGTACACGAGGATCATGCGCGACACCTCGGCCCGGTGCTGGTCGGCTGGGCCCATGGGTGTGATCGTGTCGAAGCAGCACGAATGGCCGCCCAGGCTCGGGATGGGCACGCCCGGGTCGTAGACGAAGATGTCGGGGGGCTCGGCCGCGGGCTGGTCACGGTCGAGGGTGCCGTCTCCGAACTTGGAGTTGGCCCGCCCCTTCGAATGGATGTACCAGTCCTCGGCGGCTGCGCCGGAGGGCGGCCAGCCGTCGAGGTCGCGCCATCCGCCGTCGAGGGTGAACACGGTCACCGGGCAGTCGAGCACGCCGGTGTCGACGCCCTTGAGCGTGTGGTCGAACCAGCGCAGCTGCCAGTCGTCGATCTCGTTGGTGCTGGGCCCGTCGCCGCCGCAGCGGCTAACCGGTGTCCACGGCATGTGCGTCCACGGGCCCACCAGCAGCTTCTGGGCGCTGCGGGCCGCGTCGGTTCCCGCCCCGGCACGCAGCCCGGTGAAGTTCTTCACCGTTCCGCTCAGGAACACGTCCCACCAGCCCCCGAAGTGCAGGGCCGGGACGTCGATGCGGCTGTAGTCGGTGTCGATGCTCCAGCGCTTCCAGTAGTCGTCGTAGGTGCAGTGCTCCACCCAGTCGTAGAAGTAGGGGGCGTAGTCGCCCAGCAAAGGCGGGAACTCCGACATCGGCAGCCACCAGAACCACCCCTCAGCCGCGCCGAGCGACGCGCTGAGGGCGTCGACCGCGGCCCGGTCTTCGGCCCGCACCGCTGATCCGAGGGCCAGCAGGTTGGCCCAGTAGCACACGAAGGCGGCCGCGAGGGCGCCGCCGTTGTAGGTCCAGCCGTCGTAGTACTGCGAG
>JAKZWH010000030.1:0-2541 GCA_047515615.1 Acidimicrobiales bacterium
GAGGGGGTTGGGCTGCTGGCTGCGACGTCCTGCGAGACCCCGGCCGTCCCAGGACGGGACGGGTCAGGGTCGACTGCGGGCGCGGGGGCCGCGGGCGGCGTCTCGGCGCTGCGGTTGCTGGCGGTGCCGCAACCAGTCGCGAGCAGCACGAACGACAGCACGACGGCAGCCACGATTCTTCGCGAGCGCTGCGCAGGTGCGTCGGCTGCTTCGACGAGGCTGAACAATGCATGTCGAACCAGCAGTCTGAGACATCGAGATTTCATGAGACATCATTTAATCCCTGATTAAGACAATTGCAACTTCTTTTCATCAATTTCATTGGATGCCACTGTATTAGCCCCGGACTATGGGCTCGGCTGGCGCCGGCTGGATCCGGCGTGGGCTACTAGTACGCAGCAGCAGGGTGGTAGCTTCAACCCGGTGAGGGCATGTCCGTCATGCCGACTGGCGGCGCCCCTTCGAGCGGGGGAAATGTGGCCATCCAGCCGCCAGTGAACGGGTTACCGCACGGCTCGCCCCCGCCGCGGGGCGCGCCGGCGGCGTCCTCAGATGCGCTGGCCGTCGAGCGCCAGGTCGGCCTTGAAGCGGTGATGGCCCGGGCCGCCGGTGAGAACTTCCCGGTGGCGCTGCGGCTGCTGCCCCGAGCCGTGCGGGGCCACCTGCGAGCCATCTACGGCTACGCCCGGCTCGTCGACAACCTTGGCGACGAGTACCCCGGCGACCGAGCGGCGGCCCTGGACTGGGTCGAGGCCCAGCTCGACGACCTGTTCGCCGGCGCCCCCCGCCACGAGGCGTTCGTCCAGCTGGCGCCGACGGTGGCCCGCTTCGGCCTGGACCGCGAGCCCTTCGATCAGCTGCTGGCCGCCAACCGGCTCGACCAGCACAAGGCCCGCTACGAGGACTTCGACGAGCTGCTCGAGTACTGCGTGCTGTCTGCCAACCCGGTCGGGCACCTCGTGCTTGCGGTCTTCGAGGCGGCCACCCCCGAGCGCCTGGTCGCCTCCGACGAAGTGTGCAGTGGGCTGCAGGTGCTGGAGCATCTCCAGGACGTGGCCGAGGACGCCGCCTCCGGGCGCGTCTACCTGCCAGCCGACGACATGGAGCGCTTCGGCGTCACCGCGGACGACCTGCAGGCGCCGGTGGCCGCCGCGGGCCTCAGGGGCCTGGTCGCCTACGAGGCCAGCCGGGCCCGCGCCATGCTCGAGAGCGGCCGGGGGTTGGTGGCGTCGCTGAAGGGATCGGCCCGACTGGCGGTCGCCGGGTTCGTGGCCGGGGGCCTGGCTGGCCTCGACGCGCTCGAGGCAGCGGGCTTCGAGGTGCTGGGCGGCACCCGCAAAGCCAGCAGCGCGAGGGTGCTGGGCTGCCTGACCAGCGTGTACCTCACAAGCCCGATGCGGCGCGGGAGGGCCCGGACGTGATCGACGCGGAGGCGGCCTACCGCCGCTGCGAGGAGATCACCTGGTCGGAGGCCCGCAACTTCGCCTACGGCATCCGCCTGCTGCCGCCGCCCAAGCGCAGGGCGATGGCCGCCCTGTACGCCATGGCCCGCCGCATCGACGACGTCGGCGACGGCGACTGGCCCCAGGACCGCAAGCTCATCGCGCTGAGCGACCTCCACACCGCCATCGAGGCCCTCGAGGCCGGCAAGGTCGCCGATCCCGCCGATCCGGTGCTGGTCGCGGTCGCTCACGCCGCCTCCCGCTACCCGGTTCCGGTGGCTGCCCTGCACGAGATCGTCGAGGGCTGCGAGTTGGACGTGCGGGGCGAGACCTACGCAACCATGGACGACACCGTGCGCTACTGCCGCCTGGTGGCCGGCTCGGTGGGGCGGCTCTCCCTCGGCGTCTTCGGCACCGTGCCCGCCCCCAGGCGAGGCGGGGGCGGGCCTGGCACCGAGGAAGCCCGGCCTGTCGAGGACATAGCCGACGACTTGGGCGTGGCCCTGCAACTCACCAACATGCTGCGCGACATCGCCGAGGACCACCGGATGGGGCGCATATACCTGCCCGAGCAGGAGCGGGAACGCTTCGGCGTCGCTCCGGGCCAGTGGGCGCCGCCGGAGAGCGTTGCCGCGCTGGTGCAGTTCGTGGCGGGGCAGGCCGTGATGTGGTTCGAGCACGGCCTGGTGCTGCTGGAGCATCTCGATCACCGCAGCCGGGCGTGCACCGCGGCCATGGCCGGCATCTACCGGCGGCTCCTGGCCCGCATCCTGGCGCAGCCCGATTCTCCGCTGGAGGGGCGTATCAGCCTGCCCGCCTGGGAGAAGGGCCTCGTGGCGGCTCGCAGCCTCAGCGGGCTGGGGCCGTGAGCTCATTGCACCTCTGCGTGCGGGCTGGGCTGTGAGCTCTGTAGCCCTGGGCGTGCCGGTCGGGGCTGTTCGTTCCTCCGGTGCCGGGGCCGGACCCGCGGCGTGAACCCCGCGACCTCCGGCGGGCGGCCGCGGGTGGTCGTCGTCGGAGGCGGCCTGGCCGGGCTGTCCGCCGGCTTGGAGGCAGCCGACCGCGGCGCCGCCGTCACGCTGCTCGAGCGCCGCCCCCG
>JAKZWH010000031.1:0-9528 GCA_047515615.1 Acidimicrobiales bacterium
GCGAATCGCGACGATGTGGGAGCACCCGTCGGCCGGCACCGTCGAGCTGCTCGGCCAGCGGCTGGGGCGTACCGACGTTCGCCGGTTGCGGACCCGCGTCGGCTTCACCAGCGCGGCGATGGCCGACATGCTGCGGCCGTCACTGACCGCGGTGGAGGTGGTGATGACGGCCAAACACGCAGCATTGGAGCCCTGGTGGCACACCTACGACGACAACGATGCCGGCCGGGCCCGGGCCGCCCTGCAACGCGTCGGCTGCGGGCACCGCGCCGATCACCGCTTCGGCACTCTCTCCTCGGGCGAGCGGCAACGGGTGCTGCTGGCCCGGGCGATGGCGCTGGAACCGGAGGTGATCGTGCTGGACGAGCCGAACGCCGGACTCGACCTCGCCGGCCGGGAGGAACTGGTACTCACGCTGCAGGACCTGGCCGCCGATCCGGGCACTCCCCCCCTGGTGCTGGTGACCCACCACGCCGATGAGATCCCCGACGGATTCACCCATGTGCTGCTGCTTCGGGCCGGGGCCGTGCTGGCCGCCGGGCCGATCTCCGAGACGCTGACGGGCGCGGCCCTCTCGGAGTGCTTCGGGCTCGAACTCGCACTGGAGCGCCGCCACGGCCGCTGGACGGCCCGGGCCAAGAGGCCGAGCGGATAGGCAGCGGCTCATCAGGATCTTCGCAAGGCGCCGAGCGAGGCCGTGGCCCGAGCGGCCCGTGAGCGCAGCGAACAAGAGCGGGAAGCACCACGCTGCACCGCGAGGCGTTGACACCTATCGACAGAGCCTCCCAAAGGCGGCTAACCGGCTGTCAACCGGAAGCCGGCATAGATCCGGCATAGATGGGGAGCACCGGCGGGACCGGGCCGTAGGTGTACTGGGCCGCGGCGTTGAGAAGCGTCCGGCGCAGGGCGTTGCAGGAGACGAGCCGGTTCATGTTGTGCCCGTTGGCCATCATCGCGAACGTCACGGCCTCGCCGTTGGCCGCCACCGTCACCCCGGCCAAGGAGTTGGACAGGTAGACGGTGCCGGTCTTGGCGAGCACCGGGTTGGGGCTGCCCTGGCCGGCGGGGGGCGGCGAGGGGCGGCAGGCCTTCAGCGTTCCCGTCTCGCCGGCCACCGACAGGCCCTCCACCAGCGGCGAGTCCGGCCCTGCCTGACGGAGCAGTTCGGCCACGGCCGCGCAGGTGAGACGGTTGTATCTCGACACACCGGAGCCGTCGGCCACCTCGATGCCGGCCGCGAGGGGTCCCAGCAACCGCTGCAGGATGCCGCGGACGACAGCAACGGCCACCTCGCGGCTGGATCCGAGCGTTCGACGGCCGATCTCCTTCAGCATCATCTCCGCGATGGTGTTGTCGGAGCGGCTCAGCATCCGGGCCACGATCGCTGACATTGGGGGCGACTCGATGCTGGCCAGCGATGTCCGCTCGGCCGGCGCCGGGGCCGCGCCGGCCCGAGCCCACTTCGTGATCGGTGTGCCGCGGGACTCCAGGAGGTTGTTGAACAGCGCAGCCGCGTGCCGGGTGGGATCGGCCGCCCTCACGTAATCGCGGCGGTCCTCCATGCCGGTCTTCCAGGTGTAGGAGGCGAAGCCGTCGTTTATCAGCAGGCCCGACAGCGGACCGATGTAGTTCAGCGTGTCGTGGGAGTACCGCCACACCGGCTCGTCGCCGCCGGGCGGGAACTCCTTGTAGTAGACCCGCACCCGGTCGGGGTACCGGGAATCGTCGCCTATCACCCGGCCCTCGATCCGCCGGATCCCCCTGCTGGCCAGACTCTGGTGGACGCGGTCGGCTAGCTCGGTCACGTCGGTGTAGGCCACCGGATCCGGGATGCGATCGCCGTAGCGCGGCGTGTTCAGCACGGGGTCGCCCCCTCCCACGAGATACACGTCGCCCCGCAGCGTCCCGTCGGAGGCCGCGGCCAGGGCGTCGGCCCGGACGAACACCTCGGTCGTGTAGACCCCGTCCGGGCCCACGATCTTCAAGGCGGCAGCCGCGGTGGCGATCTTCATGAGCGATGCCGGGACCATGGCGGCGTCGCTTTGGGACTCGAAGATCAACTCGTCGTCGAGCAGAACGGTAAGGCAGGTGGACCTCGGAGCGATCCGCAGCGACAGCAGAGCCGAGAACTCCCGCGCCAGCCGGTCCATCGACGCGCTGCTCGTCTCGACCGATGTCGCCGGTGACCCGGTGCTCGCGGTGGCAGCCGACTGAGCCGCGAGACCGGCAACGACCGCCAGCACGACAACGATGGCGCCCCGGCGGAGCCTCCGCCGCCGTGTGCCCGAATCCTCCCGCATGTCTCGGCCGGAGCCTCAGCCGAGACGGGCGTGCACGACGCCGGCCAGGGCGGCAATGCCCTCGGCGATGGCGCCTTCGGGTAGGTGGCCGAAGCACAGGCGCATCCGGCGGGCCCCGTACGCTGGATCGACGCACCACCCCGCGCCCGGGTTGAACTCCACTCCCGCTGCGGCCGCGGGCGCCACCAGCTCCGCGGTGTCGACTCCCTGCGGCAGCGCCGCCCACAGGAAGATCCCGCCCCTGGGCGGCACGAATTCCGCAACGCCGGGGAGGTGCTCGCGCAGCGCCGCGGCCATGGCCTGGCACTTCGCGTCCAACACTGCGCTGAGCCGGGTGACGTGGTCATCGAAGTGCGAGTTTGCGTACTCCGCCACAACGATCTGCTCCAGCGCCCCCGAGCCGGCGTCGGTCTTGAGCGCAAGCAGCCGGCCCAGGAGAGGCCAGTCGGCCACGATGTAGCCCAGCCGGAGCGCCGGGGCGAGCGTCTTGGAGAACGAGCCGCAGTACACGACCTGGCCGCCTCCGGTGTCCAGAGAGCGGATGGTGGGCGGGCGGCGCCCGTCAAAGACCAGGTCGGCGTAGCAGTCGTCCTCAAAGATGGCCACGCCGTGGCGGCGGGCCACCTCCAGCAGTTCGTGGCGCCGCTCGACAGGCATGACCGTGCCCGTCGGGTTCTGCACCGTGGGGATGGTGTAGACGAACTTCGGGCGGCGCCCCCGGGCGGCTAGGTCCCCGAGGACGTGGTCCAGGTGGTCGACACGGATCCCGTCGCCGTCCAGGCTCACCCCGTGCACTTCGGCGCCCCGCTCAGCCAGCCGGCTCAGCGTTCCCGCATAGGTGGCCTCCTCGACCACCACCGCGTCTCCGGGGGCCAGCAGAGCGGCGTTCACCAGGTCGAGCGCTTGCAGCGAGCCCGAGGTGACCAGAATCTCTGACGGGTCCGTCGGCATGAGCGCCCTGCGGTCGAGCGCTGCCGCGATGAACTCCCGCAACGGCAGATGCCCCTGCGGGCTGCCTCCGAGGTTGTAGCGGGCCAGCGCCGGTCCGTGGCGGGCCAGCGCGACCGCGGCGGACTCAGCGAACCCGCCGGACGGCACGCTGGCGGGGTCGTTGTGCCCGCCGACGAAGTTGAAGGGAAGATCTCCTGTCCATCGGGCCTCGCCATCGGGGAGATCCGGCCGCAAGAGGCCCGCCATGTCGAACCCCGCCGTCATGTCGCACCCCATCGCAGGAACATACATGTGCCGCGCTTCCTGCTCCCCATCGAGCGAACCGGGCCCGAAGGGCAGGCACGCGGCGCCCCGCGGGCCCTCGGATGGGCTGGCGCGAGCCCCCCGAGTCCCCAGTCCCCGCTCGGCCTCTTAGGGCCGGATGGCCAGCAGGACGCCTTCGGCTACAACGATTATCACCGGGTCGCTGACGATCGAATTGGACACCCCCCGGGCCGCGGTGGGGCTCAGCCACTCGTCGGCCAGCGGATACTCTAGGCCGGACGTCGACGCCACCCGAGCGGGACCGCCGACCGCCAGCAGCGAGATCGGGTCGCCCACCGCGCCCGCAAGCCGGCGATGGCCGCGCACCACGTCCACATGGGCTCCGTCGACCGTCGCGGAGAGCGTCACACCGGCCCAGCGGGGCGACGCCAGCACCAGCAGGTTGGCCGCGGCATGATCGAGGCGCCCGCCCGCCGACGCCAGCACATGAACCTCCGCAGCCCGGCCGCAGGCGAACTCCAGGGCCAGCTCCAGGTCGGTTTCGTCCTTGCGGGCCGGGTGGGCCTCGATCTCGGCGCCGGCGCTTCGGGCCCAGTCCAGCGAGTCCGCGCTGGCGCTGTCGAGGTCGCCCACCACGGCGTGGACGGGCAGGCCCGCGGCCCGGGCCGCTTCCAGCCCGCCGTCGGCCGCAACCACCAGATCGTCCCCCGCCAACTCAACGAGAGCCGCGGGCGCGTGGGCGGCGATCACCAGAACCCGTGGCCCCTTCACGGGAGATACGGGGTCGGGTCTCTTGCTATGCCGTCCACCCGCAACTCGAAGTGCAGGTGCGGGCCTGTCGACCAGCCGGTGGAGCCGATGGCTGCGATGTGATCGCCGCTGGCCACTTGCTGACCCACTGACACATCGATCCTGCTGAGGTGGGCGTAGAGCGTGCTGTAGCCGAGGCTGTGGTAGATGACGATGGTGTTGCCGAAGCCCGAGCGATCTCCGGCCAGGATCACCTCACCGGAGCGGGCGGCCCGGACCCGGTCACCGGTGTTGCCGTCGAGGTCGATACCGTTGTGCTGGCGCACCATCCCGAAGATCGGGTGGACCCGCGGCCCGAAGCCCGAGGTCTTCTGCCCGTCGGCGGGCCAGGCCACCAGCTCGAACGGGCCGTGCTGGGCCTCGTGGGCGCGGCGCTCGGCCTCGATCGCCTGCCGGCGCTCCTCCTCCTCCTGGCGGCGTCGCTCCTCTAGCTTGCGACGGATCTCCTCCTCGATCCGGAAGATCTCCCGCTCCATCTCCTCGTCGGACTGCTCGATCTCGCCCGACACGAGCTCCCACTCGTCGATGCGGGACTGGATCTCGGCCCGCAGCTCCACCGCCGCGGCTCGGGCTTCCTCCAGGTCGGTCAGCCGCTGCTGCTGGGACTGCCGCTCCCTGTCGGCTTCCTCGGCCCGGGCCAGAGCTCGCCTTCGCACCACCTCAAGCTGCGCCTCCGCGGTTCTCAGCTCGTCGGCGATCTCCAGCTCGTTGCCTATGGCCAGATCGAGGAGGTACATGCGCACCGCGCCGTCATTGAGGGTGTTGCTGGACAGCTGATCGAAGCCGTCGACCGACGGCTGCACGTAGGCGGCGATGGCCCGCTGGCGCAGCCGGTCGCGTATGGCCTCGAGGTCGTCTATGAGCCAGTCAGCCTCGGCCCGGGCCGCCCCGGCCTCGGCCTCGGCGGCCACTATGGCCGCCTCCGCGGCACCGATGCGGGTCTGCTGCAGCCCGATGTAGCCGTCAAGATCCTCGAGGGCGGCCATGAGGGCATCGTCGTCGGCTATGAGCGCATCTACCTGGCTCGCGACCTCGGCGGCGTCGCGGGCGAGCTGTTCTCGCTGCCTGCGAATGTCCTCGATCCGATCATCGCTCTGGGCCAGCACAGCCGTGGCCATCATCGCCGCCACCGACAAGATCAGCAGCAGCGTGCCGGTGAGGCGCCTCAGCTTAGGCATGCGGCAGAATTGTAATATGATGGCAATAATTTCGCAACATTTTCGCAATAATTATTGAAAGTCGGCGTCCGGACCGGAAGACCGCGGTGTCGGGTCCTGCCGGTCTCATGAGATCTACAGCTTGCCGGAGCCTACGACCCACATGGCGAAGTACTGGGCGCCCCCGCCGTAGGCATGGCCCAGAGCTCTGCGGGCGCCGTCCACTTGGCGTTCGCCGGCGGCCCCCATGACCTGCAGGGCCGCCTCGGCGAACCGGATCATCCCCGACGCGCCGATCGGGTTGCTGGACAGCACCCCGCCGGAGCAGTTGACGGGCAGGTCGCCGCCGTCGAGTGCAGTGGCGCCGGACTCCACCATGCGCCAGCCCTCGCCGACGGAGGCGAAGCCGAGGCTCTCCAACCACATCGGCTCGTACCACGAGAACGGCACGTACATCTCGACCGCGTCTATCTCGGCTCGCCGGTCGACGATCCCGGCCTGAGCGAACACGTCGTCGGCGCACTGCTCCGACGCAGCCGGCGACACCATGTTGCGGCCCCCGTAGCTGTTGCTCTCGCTGCGCATGGCCGTGCCGTGGACCCAGGCCACCGGGCCGTCGTGGGCGTCGCCGGAGGCCTCGTCGACGAGGACCATGGCGCAGGCGCCGTCGGAGGACGGGCACGTCTCGGAGTAGCGGATCGGGTCCCACAGCATCGGCGAGTCCACCACCTGCTCGAAGGTGAGCTCGCGCTGGTGGAGGTGGGCGTAGGGGTTGAGCAGGGCCTGGCGCCGGTCCTTGTAGGCCACCATGCAGCCGATCAGCTCGGGCGCCCCGGTCATCATCATGTAGCGGCGGATGATCGGCGAGAAGTAGCCGCCCGCCCCGGCGTTGACCGAGGTTGCGAAGGGCTGGGGCAGAGAGAGGGCCCACATGGCGTTGGACTCGGACTGCTTCTCCCAGCCGATGGTGAGCACGCAGCGGTGGACCCGGCTCTGCACCATCGAAGCGGCCACGCACGCGGTCGAGCCGCCGACCGAGCCGGCGGTGTGGACCCGCATGATCGGCTTGCCGACCGCTCCGAGCGCCTCCGCCAGATAGACCTCGGGCATCATCACGCCCTCGAAGAAGTCGGGCGCCTTGCCGATGATGACCGCGTCGATATCGCTCCAGGTCCGCTGGGCCATCTCCAGGGCCCGGTAGGCGGCCTCGCGCAGCAGCCCGGGCATGGAGGTGTCGCGGCGGGCCGCGGCGTACTTCGTCTGGCCCACCCCGATCACCGCGGTGCGCTCTGCGCCCATGATCAGTCGCCCTCCAGCACGCACACCAGGTTCTGTTGCAGGCACGGGCCTGACGTGGCGTGGGCCACGGCCCGGTCGCCGTCTCCTCGCCAGATGCGCGACGCGGCCTCGCCTATGCGGATCAGCCCCGACGCCATCATGGTGTGCGCGGCCAGTGCGCCCCCCGACGGGTTCACCGCGGTGGAGCCCTCGTCGATGCCGATGGCCTCCACCAGCAGGTGCTCGGAGGTGGTGTAGGGCGCGTACAGCTCGGCCAGGTCGATCTTGTCGGCGCCTGCGCCGGCCTTGTGGGCGGCCAGCCGGGCCGACATCGATGAGGTGAGGTCGCGCACTCCGAGCGTGTGGGCGTCGCTGCGGTGGTCGATGCCCCGGATCCATGCCGGCCGCTCGCACAGCTCGCGGGCCCGGTCCCCCGCGGCCAGCACCACCGCGCAGCCGCCGTCGGCCTCCGCGGGCAGATCCGAGGGGCGCAGCGGGTCCATCGCGTATTCCTCGGCCAGGATGTCGTCCACGGACTTGGGCTCGGCCCGCACGGCGTGGGGGTTGGATGCGGCGCAGGCCCGGCTGCGGGCCGCGATCTCGGCCAGGCGGCGCTCGCTGACATGGCCTCCCTCGAGCATCTGGCGGGCCGCCAGAGCCTCCACCGCGTGGGCGTCGGGCCACAGCGGGCACACGTAGTAGGGGTCCATCTGGGTGGCCAGCACGTCGCGCAGCGAGCCCGGCGACGACTTCCCGTAGCTGTACACGAAGGCGGTGTCGATGCCCCCGCACTGGAGCTTGACCCAGGCCTCGTACAGGGCCCAGGCGCCGTCCTGCTCGACGTGGCTCTCGCTGATGGGAGGCACCGGGCCGGTTCCGTCGATCGTCATGACGAACGAGAACGCCTGGCCGGCCAGGAAGTCCGAGGAGCCCGAGCAGGTGAACCCCATGTCGGACTGGGTCAGACCGACGGCGGCCTTGGCCTGCTCCATGAGCGGGACCATGAACTCCACCTCCGACTCACCGGAGATGGAGGCCTCCTGGCGCTGGGCGAACGACACCACGGCGACGTCGATCACGGCCGCTGAGCCCTCCGCGCGATACCGGCAACGCTGATCATCGCGGCTCGAACCCGTAGCCGGTCAACCGCGGCGGGAACCGCCTCCGCGCGATACCGGGAGCCCTGATCATCTCGGCTGCTCCGGCTGGGCGCGGCCGATGCGCTCGTAGTCGTCGATCACCTCATCGGCCTCGCCGGTGGGCTCCCAGCCCAAGATGTTGCCGGCCGAGATCTCGAGCTCGTCGTCGGGCTTCCACACCGCCCGCACCCGCATGCCGATGCGCACCTCCTCGGGCGCAATGTTGATGACGAGGCCGAGGAAGCCCACCGACGCGCCGTCGAGCACGATCCAGGCGCTGCAGTAGGGAGGCTTGAGGTCGGGCCGGCGCTCTATGGGCACCCTGGTGATGTTGAAGGACTCGACGTAGCCGGTGTCGGGAAGCTCGACCGCGCCCACGGTGGCCGTGCCCGCCAGGGGGCTCACCCCGCGGGGAGGCACGAACACCTGCCCGGTGACTGGGCAGCGCTCCCCCAGGATCCGCTTGCCTGCCATGGCCCGCAGATAGCGCGACAGCGCCCGGCCCGGGGTGTAGGTGTAGCTGAGTCGGATCGGGGTGCACACGCTCTGCACCGGCTCCGCGGCGGCCAGCGAGGGCGGCAGCGTCACCTCGCCGGACAGCGCGGCGGGCGGCGCGAGGGGGTCGCCGGCCATCAGCTCCGATCCCCCGGCACCGGCTCGAAGCCGGCTATGTCGGCAATGTGGCCCTCCCGCTCGCTTCGCCACACCGCCCGGACCCTCATGCCCGTCGACATGTCGGCCGCGCTGGCCGCGAGCACTGCGTGCAGCATCGGGGTGTCGGCCCCGTCGAGACGGATCAGCGCCCAGGCGAAGGGGCGGTCGAAGGGCTGCAGGGGTCGGGGCTCGCCGTTCCAGGCCCAGGTGAGCACCTCGCCGCTCTGGCCCACTTCCACGATCTCGGTCAGCGGGTCCGCGGTGAGCGGGTCGTACTCCAGCGGGGGGCACAGCACGGTTCCGTCGGCCCGGCGGACCCCGCATATCACGCCCTCGCGCAGGCCGGTGAGGAACGCCCCGATCACCGGGCCCGTCGAGCGGGTGAACGGGTATTCGAGCACGAGCGGGGCCTGCAGGACCTCGGAGGCCATCGCCTTCGATGCTAGGGCTGCACCGCCGCTTCCCGGCGTATGGTCGGGCCCCTTCCGGCCCCAGCCTCTAGGCGCCGAGCAGGAGGAGCAGGCCGATGATCGTGTAGCAGATCATCACGGCCAGCATCGGGTACTGCGAGCGCACCGCCAGACGGCGCGGCCAGCGCTCCACGGCCCGGTCGTGGGCCACCGCCACGGCCAGCACATGCCCCAGGGCGATGGCCGCTGTCTGCACCCAGGCGATGGTGTCGGTGGAGATCAGCGTGAAGTCCACCTGGTAGGTGGCCGTGCCGAAGAAGTCTCGCCCCCGTCCGAAGGGATCGGACACGTGGGCGATGATCTGCTGACCCTCCAGAAGCAGGTAGCTGAAGTAGTGGGCCACGGTGTAGGCCGCCGCGATGGGCAGCAGCGACGGGGCGAACACTGCGGTCAGATCCCTCTCGGTGTCGCCGGTGACCGAGGCCATGACCGCGATGGCGGCCCGGTACAGCAGGGTCACCGCGAAGATGATGAACACCATCCCGACCGTGTTCACCGCGGTCAG
>JAKZWH010000032.1:0-22851 GCA_047515615.1 Acidimicrobiales bacterium
GTGCTCTGGCTGGCGGCAGGTGCCGCGGTGGCCGCGTGGCGGTTCAGCTGGGACCCGCCCGTGGCCTCCGGTCGGGGGTCCCGGCGGCGCGCCCGACGGGTGCCTGCCTAGCATCGACGGATGGTCCACTACGACGAGTTCGCGATGTTCGGCGAGAACGCCGGCGAGTACGGCCTTGAATGGTCGGGTCCTCCCGCGGTTCGCCGGGAGTCGGTGGTGCTGCCGTCGGGACTGCGATTGTCGGCTCTGGTGTGGGGCACCGCTGAGCCTGAACTGGTGCTCATCCACGGGGGCGCCCAGAACGCCCACACCTGGGACACGGTGGCGCTGGCTCTGGGGCGGCCGCTGGTGGCGGTGGATCTGCCCGGCCACGGGCACTCCGACCACCGGCCTTCCCACAACTACGGTCCGGCGTCCATGGCTGACGACGTGGCCGTGGCGGCGGCAGCTCTGGCGCCCGGGGCCCAGGCCGTGGTGGGTATGTCGCTGGGCGGCCTCACCGCCATCTGCCTCGCCGCGGACCACCCCCGTCTCGTGTCTCGCTTGGGGATCGTGGACGTGACACCGGGCACCGACCACAAGAAGGCCGAGCCCATCATCGCCTTCGTGGACGGACCCGAGCATTTCGACAGCTTCGAGGCGATCCTGGAACGCACCATCGAGCACAACCCCACCCGCAGCGAGTCGTCGCTGCGCCGGGGTGTGTTGCACAACGCCCATGAAATGCCCGACGGGCGCTGGACCTGGAACTACGACCGGATGCGGGACTGGAAGACCGGCGACGGCGTCGAGCCGGCGTTCGAGGCTCTGTGGGAGAGGGTCTCTCGCATCGTTGCACCGGCCGCGCTGTGGCAGGGCGGGGCCTGGAGCGTGGTGGACGACGCCGACGCGGCCGAGTGGACGCGGCGGCTTCGGGGCACCGTCCATGTGGTGGTCGAGGGCGCCGGCCACTCCATCCAGGGCGACAGGCCCCTGGAGCTGGCTGCACTGATCGAAGACCTGCTGGCCCGGCCGGCAGCCGCGCCCGGCTAGTCGGAGTCGGTGAAGCCGGACTCGTCGAACATGTAGCCCCGAGGGGTGATCTCCAGCCGGTGGCGGGGACCGGGCACCGACGGGTCGGCCGTCTCATATCCGGCGTCGCCCCGCCACAGCGACACCGGGCCGTGCTCGCCTTGTCCGATGCGGGTCTCGTAGAGGCGGGAGCGACGCCGGCTGAGACCCTCCAGCGCGCCGGCCACCGTACTGAAGCGGCCGATGGTGTGCAGCGTCACCCACGTGGGGGCGATCAGCTCGATCTCCCCCGCGTCGCGGCGGCGCAGGGCCTCCGGCGGCGTCATCCACTCGTGGCGGACGATCTCGCCGTCGTCGATGCTGACCTCCGTGGACGGCGCCTCGGCCGCGAAGAACCAGGTTGCGAAGCGCTTGGGCGCTATCGGCGGCGGGATCCAGTAGGAGAAATGCACTAGGGCCGCGGGATCGAGCACTATGGCCGCCTCCTCGCCGGCCTCGCGGGCCGCAGCATTGCGGGCGGCCGCGATCAGGTTGCCAGTGCCGTCGTAGTCGGCGTCGTCGATGCGGCCGCCGGGGAACACCCACATCCCGCCGAACGCCAGCCGGGAGTTCTTGCGCAGCATCAGCGACTCCAAGCCGCCGGGTCCGTCGCGCAGCACGACCACGGTGGCCGCCGGTATGGCTTGCGCCTCCCCGTCTCGCTCGAACTGCTTGTGCCACTGCTCGAATAGCAGCACCTCTCGCCTGAACGCTGCCCGGGAACGCTCGTCGGTGTGGGCCGGTCCGGGGTCGTTCACTTGGTCGCGCCGTGTCTGCGATCCGCACGGTCAGTTGCGCTGGCTGTGCAGTCCGGGTGGTCTGATCGGGAAGCGCTCACTTGATCACGCCGTCATCTCTTAGCTCGGCGATCCGGTCGCCCCAGCCCAGCTGGCTCAGCACCTCATCGGTGTGTTCGCCGTGGGTGGGAGATGACGGCTGGCGCAGCTGGGCCGGCGTCGCCGAGAACCGGGCCGCAGGCCGAGGCTGGCGGACCCGGCCCATGGCCGGATGATCATGCTCCTCGAACAGCTCGTTGTGCACCGCCTGGGCGTCGTCGGCGACGTCCTCCACCCCCAGCACCACGCCGAAGGGGACCTGGTGCCGGTCCAGGGCCTCCACCGCCTCGGCCAGAGGCATGGCGGCCGCAGCCGCGTGCACGGCACGGAACACGGCGCTGGTCTGGGGCCGGTTGCGCTGGCGGTCGGCCATGGTCGCCAGCTGGGGATCCGACGAGTCCACGCCGAAGGCCTTGGCCATGCCGTGGAACTCCGAGTCGGTTACTGCCGCCACCACTGCGTGTGCGTCGGCAAAGGCGATGGCCCGCTGATGCGCCGAGAACGACTGGGACAGGTGGGGCTGGTCGTTGGCGAGGGCGACCTCGTGGGCCGCCGCGTCCGCGAACAGGAATCCCACCGCGGCGTCCAGCATCGCGAGCTGGATGTGCTGGCCCCCCGCGCCACGCTCGCGGGCGAAGAGCGCAGCGGTGATGGCCTGCGCGGCCGTATACGCGGTGACCTTGTCGGCCGCGGCCTGGCGCAGGAAGCGAGGACTGTCGTCATTGATGCCGGTTTGGTTGCCGACGAGCCCGGACTGGGCCTGGATCACCGAGTCGTACACTCGCCGATGCGCGTAGGGCCCGTCGGGGCCGAACCCCGACAGCGAGAGGTAGACGATGTCGGGGTTGCGGGCCGAGACCTCGCCGTAGCCGACTCCCAGCCGCTCGACCACGCCCGGCCGCATGTTCTGCACGAACACATCGGCCTCGGCGCACAGATCGAGCACGATCTCGAGGCCCCGAGGGTCGGTGCAGTCCACCGCGACGGAGCGCTTGCCGCGGTTGCACATCTGGAACAGGGCCGACACTCCGCCCGAGACGACACCCACGTAGCGGCCCTGGTCGCCGAAGCCGGGCTCCTCCACTTTGATCGCGTCCGCTCCCTGGTCGACCAGCAGGCCCACAGCCAGGGGGCCGGTCACAGCCACGCACATCTCGACGATGCGCACACCGTCCATCGGGCCGGGCATGGGTCTCGCGATCGTCAGGGGGTCCGGGGCGCGCTTTGCGTCTTAGCCCCGGCCGGCGGAGCCGTCGTCGGCGGGCTTGTCGGGCTCGGGGATGCCGTGGAACCAGCTTGCCTCCTCCACCAGTGACCGGCTGCGCCAACCGTCGGGGGTGCGCACCAGCTCGTGGTGGTACCACCCGCCGGTGGCCCACACCGGGCTGTCGGGCAGCTTCAGCGGGTTGTAGACCATGGCCACAACCTTGGCCTCGTCGCCGTCGATGGTGATGTCGATGTTCGAGACCAAGTGCTGGATTGCCTCGAACATCGGGATCACTTCTGACAGGAATCCGGCTACTTCCTCGACGTCTCCGGCAATGCCGCCGACTTGGGTGTAGTCGATGCGGGCGTCGGGGGTGAAGACGCTGCGGAACAGGTCCCAGTCCTGCCGGTCGACAGCTCTGGCGTAGCGGGTCAGCAGGTCGGTGATTTCGGCCCGGTCGCTGAGGGTCTGCACGTCCATGGCCCCACGATACGCAGGCGATGCCGCCATTGGAGTTCTCGCGCGGGCGAGCGCGGGAAGGGGGCGTTCAATCGAGAAGCCCCGCGCGATCGCTGTGAGCGATGGTTCGTGAGGAGCGGCTTGGCGCATCGGGCCTGCAGTTCGCGGTGTCCGTGGTGCTCAACGCCGGGTGACGCTCGGAGTTCGCTGAAGACATGACCGTGGAGCTCCGCGAGGCCGTGGCCGTGCGAGCCGTCTACCCCGAGTGCTGGTGGAGTCCAGGTGAGCCTTCACTGTACGGTTGCCTGTTATGGAGAACTGCGGATTGGATATCCACGCTTTCCGGCAGTGGGCCATGGGAAATCTCGTGGAGAACCGCAACAGAGGGATCTTCGCGGAGTGGCTCGTTGGTCAGACGCTGGGGGTCATAGGCGAGCGGGAGTATCGGCAGGAGTGGGATTCTTGGGATCTCGTCTACTGCGAGTCGAAGATCGAGGTCAAAGCCGCGGGTCGAGGTCAGGCCTGGCCCCAGATTGAGCCGTCCACTCCTCGGTTTGATGTTGCTCCGAAGGAGTGGACCAGGGATCCGGAGGCTGGCGACGACATTCGGAACGATCCGCCGCTGAGACCCGCTGATGTGTACGTGTTCTGCCTCCACAAGCCGGAGCAAGCATCGAATGAGAATGTCGTCGATCCGGACTCTTGGAAGTTCTGGGTGCTGTCCGCTCGCAGGCTTGACGAAGAACTTGGCCAGCAGAAGTCCGTAGGCCTTGCGACGCTCAACCGTCTTGCCGCGCCGGTCGGGTCGATCGAATGGCCAGAGATCAGAGCCGAAGTCGACCGATTCGTCGGGACGGATCGTGTTGCGGGCGGCGGTTGAGAGAATATCAATAATTTTGCAATGATGTTCTGTATTCAGGGTTGGCATTGTCACAGGGGGCCGGTAGTGTTCCCGGTATGGATCGAACATATGTTCTGATTCCGGAATGGACTGGTGAGACCAACGGCGAAGGAGTCGCGGAACCCGGCGTTGGGAGGAGTCTTGCCGATGTCGGCGGGTCAGTAGATCACTGCGGTGTCCGCAACGGCTCGGGGAATGGCAACGGGATTGCTGGGTTCGGTGAAGACGCTGCGTTGCTTGAGTCGGCGGCGTTGAGGCGGTTGGCCGAGGCTGTGGCCGCGTTGCGAGCGGTGTCGTTGGAAGCGTTGGATGAGGACGGGTTGTGCCGGGTCGTGGCCGGGGCGGGGCAGGTGAATGCCCTGGCTGATGCTGTGACTCTGCGGGCGGCGAGCCTGTTGGAGGCGCTTGGAGCGGGCTCGGCGCGGGAGGCGCTGGTGGCTGGGGCGAAGTTGTCAGGTCGGACGGCCAGGCGGGTCACAGAGGTGGCGCGCCAGGTCGAGGAGATGCCCAACGTCGGTCGGCTGCTGGATGCCGGCGACTTGACGCTTGAGAGCGTGTTCGCTCTCGGGGCTGCGGCCAGGCAGTGCGGCGCGGCGGTAGTGGACGACTCGGACGAGTTGCTGTACCAGGCTGCTACCCGGGACGCTGGGTCGTTCAGCCGGGTAGCCAGGCGGTTCGCGCAGCGTCATGACCCGTCGGCGGGCGGCGACCTGCTCAAGGGTCAGCGCAACAGCCGCAAAGCCGACCTGTTTGTGGGCAGTGACGGCATGGGCGTGCTCAAGGGCGAGATGGACCCCATGAGCTTCGGCCTGCTGGAGCAGGCGGTGGACGAGCGGAAGGACTACCTGTGGCGCAAGGACGGCGGCCGTGACGGCACTCCAGGCGCGGTGCGCGACAATGGGCAGCGCACGATGGATGCAATCTTCGAGTTGTGCACGGGCCGGAACGCGCTGACTCAAGAGCCGCTCCCGGCCGACGACGGTCCGAGGGGTTCGCGTCGCCTCCCGGCGGGGAGGATCATTGCCGTGACCGCAGGTGTCGTTGATGGCACCGACCCGGATGGGTCCTGCGAGATCATCGGAGTCGGTCCGGTACCGCCGTCGGTGCTCGACAGCATCTCGCCCGATGATCGCCTGGTAGGCGCGATCTTCGGCGGTGACGGCCAGCCGCTGTGGTTGGGTCGTATGGAGCGGCTTGCCAACATCCACCAGTACGTGGCCGTTGCGCTGCGGGACCGTGGCTGTGTGCTGTGCGGCGCGCCGATGCATCGCTGCAGACTCCACCACGTCGATGAATTCTGTGCCGATGAAGGTGTGACGGACATCGAGAATCTGGTCGCCCTGTGCCACGGCTGCCACTTGTGGGTGCACAGGACCAATCAGCGTGTCGTGCGGAAGGTCGACGCCTGCGGGATCATCACATGGTCCACGGCTCCCCGCGCCTCCGATCCCGGTGGACGTGAGGGACGGGATCTCAGTGCGGCCGGACTGGCAGACGGGTTCAACGGCTGCAGCGACCACGTCCGGGGCGACATGCCGGAGGCCGGGGCCGAAGCCGGTACTGGCTTCGCGGGCCGCGATCCGCCGGCCGCTGGGTGACGGTAAGGGGTGGCGGCCGCTGGGCTGGCGGGGAGGGCGCGGATGGGTCGTCTCGACTGGAGGCGACCATCGTCGCTCCGCCTACCTTGAGCCGCACTTCCGCCTCGGAGGAAGACCTTGGGGTCACCGAACCCCTGAGCTTCAGCCGCTACCTTCGATCCCATCGGTGAGCCGCACCTGAATCCCCGTCGGGCAAGGCCCGCGGCGGTACGCGGAGCACGAGAAGCATCGAGAAGAAGAGTCCGGAGACGACCGTGACACCACAACAGCAACTGACGACCGCAACCCTCGATCCCGTCCCCGCCCGCCATGTCGAAAACGTTCCCGTGGCCGAGGAGATGAGCGATTCGTTCCTCGCCTACGCGCTCTCGGTGATCACCTCCCGCGCCATCCCCGACGTGAGAGACGGCCTCAAGCCGGTGCAGCGCCGGGTCCTGTGGTCGATGCTGCAGATGGGCCTTCGCCCCGGCACCCCCTACCGCAAGGCGGCCCGTGTGGTGGGCGACACGATGGGCCGCTACCACCCCCACGGCGACGCCGCCATCTACGACACCCTCGTGCGCATGGGCCAGGACTTCAGCCGCATGGTGACACTGGTGGACCCGCAGGGGAATTTCGGCAGTCTCGACGACCCACCCGCTGCGTCCCGCTACACCGAGTGCCGCCTGAGCGAGGCCGCGATGGACATGGTGGGCGAACTCGACGAGGACACCGTCGATTTCCGACCCACCTACGACGGCGAGGACACCGAGCCGGTCGTGCTGCCGGCGGCACTGCCCAACCTGCTGGTCAACGGCACGGCGGGGATCGCCGTGGGCATGGCCACCAACATGATGCCCCACAATCTGGCCGAGGTCGGCGCCGCCATCGAATTGGTGATGAGCAAGCAGCCGACCGAAGCCCCAACAGAGGCCGGTGCGGTGCCAGGAGGCGCCAGGGCAGGCCGAGGGCGCCGGCCCAGGCCGACAACCGAGGAGCTCATGGAGGTCCTTCCCGGGCCCGACTTCCCCGGCGGCGGGATAGTCGTGCGCGACGAGAGCCTGACTGCGGCCTACGACGGCGGCCGAGGATCGGTCAGGGTGCGGGCCCGGGTCAGCGTCGAGGCTGTCACGCGCCGTCGCGAGGCGGTCGTCGTCACCGAACTGCCCCATCTGGTGGGTCCCGAGCGGGTGGTCGCGCGGATGACCGAGTTGATCGGGGCCGGTCGGCTGCAGGGCGTCTCCGGCATCGCCGACCTGAGCGACATGGACGGTCTGCGCCTGCAGATCGACCTGAGGCCGGGAGTGGATTCCGAGGCTGTGCTGTCCGAGCTCTACCGGCTCACCCCTTTGGAAGACACCGTGAACGTCAACAACGTGGTGCTGGTCGACGGCGTACCCACCACGGTCGGGCTCCGGGAGCTGTGTGAGCACTACGTAAGCCATCGTCTGCAAGTCGTGGTACGACGCACCCGCTACCGGCTGCGACGCGCCGACGAGCGGCTGCACATCGTGGAGGGCCTGCTCGCCGCCCTTGACAACATCGACGATGTGGTGGCGCTGATCCGCGGCTCCCAGAACGCTGCAGAGGCTCGTACCGGCCTCATGGCGCGCTTCGGGCTCACCGAGGTTCAGGCGACCCACATACTCGATATGGCGCTGCGACGGCTCACTGCGTTGGAGCGCCAGAAGCTCGACGAGGAGGCAGCTGGCCTTCGAGCGGACATAGACGACCTCAAGGAGATCCTCGCCAGCCGGCGCCGGCAGCGCTCAATCGTGCGAAGCGAGCTGCGAAGGATCGTCAAGGACCACGGGCGGCCGAGGCGCAGCCGGATCATCGAGGCCGACGTTGCCGACCGCGAGCCCGCCAGCCGCTCCGGCGGGGACGGCGCCTCCGCACCCTCGTCAGCGATGGCCGAAGCGGGCCCCGATCTGCCGTGCGTGGTGACAGTGTCGACGAGCGGCAACATCGGGCGGGCTTCTCTGAAGGGGCAGAGGCGGGTATCGCCGGGGCGCCACGATCTGATTGCCGCCAGGGTCGTCGCCTCGACGGGATCGCCCGTGGCCGCGGTCACCTCCAGCGGACGGGTGTTGGCCGTGCTCGGAGGCGAGATTGAAGAGGCATCCAACCGAGTTCGCGGCGTCGATGCCTCGGCCGTCTTCGGCCTGGACTCCGGCGAGCGAGTGCTGGCCCTCCTTTCCGACGGGTCCGACAAACTCGTGATGGTCACCGCGGGCGGCATCATCAAGCGGCTCGACACCGACGAGGTGCTCGGCGCGCCGGCGGGGTCGTCATTGATCGCGTTGGGGGAGGGCGACCGCTTGGCGTGCGCCTTCACCGCTCCCGAGGATGCCGACATCGTGGTCGCGGCCAACGACGGCAGGGCTCTGCGACTGGAGGCCTCGTCGGTGCGGCTGCAGCGCCGCACGGCTGCGGGAATGGCTGGCATCAAGTTGCGCGAGGGCTCGTCGCCGGTAGGGGCCGGCGTCGTGCTCGATGACTCCGTTCTGGTCGTCGCAACCAGTTCGGGCCGCACTGCGGGCGCTGGGGGGAGCGGCATCAAGGTCACCCACTGCTCCGAGCTGCCGACGCAGGGCAGGGGAACGCAAGGAGTGCTCGTGGTCAAGCTGCTGGCCGGGGAGTCTGTCGTCGCTGCGGCGGTTGGCGCGGTCGACGGCATGCTGGCTCTGATGGGGCAAGACGACAATCCCCGCAAGATCGATCCTCACCCTGTGCCCGTACGGGTGCGCCCCACCGCGCGCTACCGCTCACCGCAGCGCAGCGAACGGAGCATCCACGTGCTGGCGCCGGGAAGGTGGTGACAGCCGTGGCACCCTCCAACCAGACGCCCGGTACGGCCAAGGCGATGGCCTTGCCGCTGTCTCCAGGCGCCGGCACGGACCGTGCCGCCGATCTGGGCCCACGCTCTCGGGCCGGCGCTGCCTCCAACGGTACGGCCCGTCGCGGCGGCGCCTCCAAAGGCCCTGACGCCACTCGCTCGGCGGCCCCGGATGACTCGGGCCGTGACACGTCCAACGCCGGCGGAAGATACGACGCCGCGTCCATCGAGACGCTCGAGGATCTCGAAGCCGTCCGCAAGCGCCCGGCCATGTACATCGGCGGCAACGGCTCCGAGGGCCTGATGCACCTCGTATGGGAGATCGTGGACAACGCCGTGGACGAGGCCGTCGGGGGATTCGCCACCAAGGTGGACGTGACGCTGCATCGAAACGGATCGGTGGAGGTCGCCGACAACGGCCGCGGCATCCCCGTTGACAAACACCCCGACCGCGACGTGTCGGCTCTCGAGGTGGTGTTCACCGAGCTGCACGCAGGCGGGAAGTTCGGCGATGGCGCATACAAGGCGTCTGGTGGACTTCACGGTGTCGGCGCCTCGGTGGTCAACGCCCTGTCAACCCGATTGGACGTCGAAGTGCGCCGCGACGGCTATGTGCACGAACTGAGCTTCCAGAACCAGAAGCCGGGCCACTTCGTCGGCGGGAAGTTCAGGCCCAGCAGCGATGTGCGGCTCATGAGTCGGCGAACCAAGGCGACCGGTACCAGGGTGCAGTTCTGGCCCGACATGGCCCTGTTCGACCCTGAGGCGCATATCGACGCCGACGAGGTGCGCAGCCGGGTCCGGCAGATGTGCTTCCTCGTGCCCGGGCTCAAGATGACCATGGACGACCGTCGCACGGGCGCAGGCGACCAGCCCTTCGCCTTCGTGAGCAGGGGCGGGCTCGCCGACATGGTGAGGGAGCGCTCCGAGAGCGCAGGAGAAGACGCGGTCAGCGGCGTTATCACCGTCAACGGCATCGAGACATTCACCGAGAAGGTACCCGTCGACGGCACGATCACCGAAGTCGAGCGGGAGTGCACCGTCGACATCGCGCTGCGCTGGATGGCGGGATACGACAGTGACGTGGTGTCGTTCGTGAACACGATCCCCACCAGCTCCGGCGGCACCCATCTTGCCGGGTTCGACAAGGCGCTGACTCGAGTGGTCAACAGCGTGCTGCTGAAGGACAACCGCAAGCTGGCGCGACTGGCCCGTAGCGCCGCCGGCTCCAAGAACGGCAAGACCGGCGCCGCCAAGGACGACGTGCGCGAAGGCCTGGTGGCAGCGGTCAAGGTGACCTTCTCCGAGCCGCAGTTCCGGGGCCAGACCAAGCAGGAGCTGGGCACGCCAACGGTCGAGGGCATTGTGGCCCGGGTCACCTACGAGCAACTCAAGGAGTGGTTCGAGCCCGGAGGCGGCCCCCGGTCCCAGGTGAAGGCCATAAGCGACAAGCTGGCCGCCGCGGTGGCGAACCGAGTCGCCTCCAAGCAGATGCTCGACACCAAGCGCAAGGCGGCGAGCCTCGGTTCCACAGGCATGCCCGACAAGCTGGCTGACTGCCGCGTCCACGGTCCCGCCGCTGAGCTGATTCTGGTGGAGGGCGACTCGGCCGCCGGTCCGGCCAAGCGGGGCCGAGACTCCGAGTTCATGGCGATCCTGCCGCTGCGGGGCAAGATCGTGAACGCGGCCAAGGCAAGCCCCAAGCAGGTAATGGACAACGCCGAGGCCAAGGCCATCTTCACTGCCATGGGAGCGGGTGTGGGCAGGGATTTCGATGCAGGCTCGGCTCGCTACGGCCGGATCGTCATCCTCTGCGACGCCGATGTGGACGGCAGCCACATCCGCTGTCTGCTCCTGACACTGATCCACGAGTACATGACGGACATGCTGGTGCAGGGCCGCGTGTTCTCGGCCCAACCGCCGCTGTACACCGCCAAGATCGGTGACCGCACGCACCACGCCTATTCCGAGGAGGAGCGCGACCGGATCACCGAGGAACTCTGCCGTGGTAACCGGAAGCGCGAGAGCGTCAAGTGGCAGCGCTTCAAGGGCCTCGGGGAGATGAACACCGACGAGCTCCGGCACTGCGCGCTGGATCCGGCCACACGCACGCTGCGCCGCCTCACCATGGCCGACGTTCAGCAGGCCGAGGCCGCGGCGAAGATGTTCGACGTACTGATGGGCAACGACGTCGCACAGCGCCGCGACTACCTCGTCGAGAACTCGTCGGTGGTGGACGAGGCCACTCTCGACATCTGAGCCCGTGGCCCGATCTGTCCCGGAGAACGGCCGGGCATCCGGGCCGGCGTCACACCCGTGAGCTAGAACTGCGGGATGCAGATCGCATTCGATCCGAGTGACATGCTCGACCGGGGCGGCACCGGGGCGGTGGATGACGACGGCACCCCGGTACCGCCGCAGCGGCTGTCGCCGTCCGGTGCGTCCACGTTCGAGCAGTGCCCCCGCCGGTGGCGGTTCCGCTACGTCGACCGCCTTCCCGAGCCTTCGGGAGTCGAGGCCCTGGTGGGGACGTTCGCTCACCGGGTGCTGGAGCTCCTGATGCAGCAGCCGCCCGTTCGGCGGACCAGGGACGAGGCCCGGCGCATCGCGAGGGCGGTGTGGCCCGAGATGGTCGGCGACGAGGACTTCCGGGATCTGGAATTGGGCAGCGACGAGGCTCGGGGGTTCCGCTGGCGCGCCTGGCACGCGATCGAGGGTCTGTGGCACTTGGAGGACCCGGCCAGCGTCGAGGTGGAGGCCACCGAGGAGCATGTGTCCGTGATGCTGGGACATGTGCCGTTCAGGGGAGTGGTCGACCGCCTAGAGAGGGAACCCGACGGCCTCGTGGTCAGCGACTACAAGTCGGGCCGGGCACCTGCGGCCCGCCACGCGCCCGAGCGGCTGCGGCAAGTGCTGCTCTACGCGGCGGCCATAGCCGAGGAGACTGGCGAGCAGCCGGTGAGGGCGCAGCTGCTGTATCTGGGCCAGAGAGTCGTGGCGACGGCCGTGACGACCGTAGAGATCAGCGACGCCGTCGACCGATTGGAGTCGACTTGGAGCGCCATCGCAGACGCCTGCGACGTCGATGACTTCGCGGCCCGCCCGGGTCCGCTCTGCGGCTACTGCGCATACGCCGAGAACTGCCCGGAGGGTCAGGCCGAGAATTCCCGACGGGCACGGCAGCGAGCCGCCGAAGGCCAGTACCTGACGAGACTCGCGGGCTAACCCCACCAGGCGAGGACGCCGCCGGGTGGGTCGGGAATACGGGCGAGCACGGGCCCGGCCGGGCCGCTCGCCGGCTTCACCGCCTCCGGTGCCTCCACAGCCACCACAGCGCCACCAGGGCGGCCGCCGCGCCCAGCAGGGTGGACATTCCCGCGGAATACAGCAGCCGGTCGCTCCAGCCGCTCGCTGGTTCGGGCGTCGCGCCCGAACCGGGAGCCGCAGCTGGCTCTTGGATCGGTTGGGGCGGCGGGTCTATCTCCCCGTCGAGGAGCGAATCGACGACTGAGGCCTGGTGTGGATCGGATCGGTGACGGGGCCGGTCGCGCTGTGGGTCATATGCCATTGCGGTCCTCCGGGCGTTCTGTATCGATCACACGGTCGTAGATCTCGTCGAACTCGGCGCACGCCTCGGCCGCGCCCCGGCGGGGCGGAAGGGCGTGTATGGGCAGAGAGCGGGCCGCGGCCTCCGCCACCGCCGCCCGCAGGCGCACGGGCGGAAGGACCAGACCGCCGTGATTGGCGATGAGCTGCTCGTGCCAGTAGCGCGAATCGCGGGTGCGGGTCAGACGGTTCACGACCACGCCCGACACTGAGAGTCCTGACGGCTTCCTGGAGGCGACCCGATCGATGGTCCGGAGAATCTCGCTGACCCCGTCGGAGGCCCACGCGCTCGGCTCGGTCACGACCAGGGCAGCGTCGGCCGCGAACAGCGCGTTGATCGTCAGGAGGCCGAGCGACGGGGGGCAGTCGATCAGGACCAGGCTCTGACTTCCCGACAGCGCGACGCGGAGGCGGTCTTGGGCTCCGACAGGGTCCGAGAGCAGCTGGCGCTCGCGTCCGGCCAGTGCCGGGGTGGATGGCACGATGCGGGGCGGCAGGCCCTTGTTGTCGGGCCACCCCGACGGCACGGCCAGGGCCTCGACGATCCCGGGCCGGTCGGACTCCAGAGCCTCGTCCACGGTCGCGGCGGGCGCCCACACGCCCAGTCCCGTGGTGGCGTTGCCCTGGGGATCCAGGTCGATGACAAGGCTCGGGAGCCGCCTGGCCCACGCAGTTGACGCCAGCCCGAGCGCAGTGGTCGTCTTGCCTACCCCGCCCTTCTGGTTGACAAGCGCGATCACTGCCACGCCCTGAACGGTAGCCAGGCAAGGCGATACCACGCGCAACATCGCACGGAAGGTCGGCGCGACGGAGCACACTTCACCCATGGCTGCACGCGGTCACACCCGAATCGCGCTCAGGCGGGCCGCAGCGCGCTGGGCACGCGACCTGCTCGCGGTCCGAAGCGCGTTCGGCGCTCTCGTGATGGCGGCCGTCGCCAGTCTGGTGGCAGGACTGATCCTCGCGGCCATCACCGACACCCTCGAAGAGCTGCCGGGCCTGCTCCTTCTGGTTCCGGCCGCGATCGCGGTGAAGGGCAACATCTTCGGCGCGCTGGGCAGCCGGCTCGGCACGGCCAGCCATGCCGGCACATTGCGGCTGTCCGTCGGCCGGAACTCGGTGATGATGCAGAACGCGGTCGCGTCGGTGGGTCTGAGCCTCGTGCTCGGTGTGGCGTTGGCGGTGATGGCGAAGGGTGTGGCGCTGGCCTTCAACGTCTCGCCGACCATGAGCCTGGCCGATTTCGTGGTGATATCGGCGCTCGGGTGCCTGATCGCCGCGTTTGTCGTCTTGGCTTTCACCTTGGCGACTACGGCCGGTGCTGTTCGCTTCGGCTGGGATCTCGACAACGTTGTGGCTCCGATGGTGACGGTCGCCGGCGACGTGGTGACCCTTCCTTCGCTGGTGGTGGCGGCCGAGCTTGCCGGGGTGGCGGTCCTCACGCCGTCGGTCGCTTGGACGCTGGCGGTGATGGCGGCTGCTTCGGCGGTGTGGGGTCTGCGGAGCAGGCTGGAGGTGGTGCGGGCCATCATGCGCGAGTCGATCCCGGTCCTGATCGGGGCCGGGCTCCTCGACTTGGTGGCCGGGATCACGGTGGAGAAGCGCATCGATGACTTTCTCGAGTTCCCGGTCCTGCTCGTGCTGCTGCCGGGATTCTTGAGCACCGCCGGGGCGCTCGGGGGCGTGCTGTCGAGCCGGCTGTCCACCAAGCTGCACCTCGGACTGGTTCGGCCTGCGGCGTTGCCGTCGGGGGCGGCGCGGGTCGACCTCGCCACCACGTTCGCGCTGGCCATTCCAGTGTTCGCGCTGCTCGGCCTGTTGGCCTCAACTGCGGGCGGCCTGATGGGTCACGCCGGTCCCTCGCTGGCGGAGCTGGTGGGCGTGGCCGTGCTCGGTGGCCTGCTGGCCACGGTGTTGGTGGTGGTGATCGCCTATTACGGGACGCTCGCGGCAGTGCGATTCGGGGTGGATCCGGACACCTACGGGATCCCCATGGTCACCTCGTCGCTGGATTTGGTCGGTGCCTTCACCCTGATCCTCGCCGTCGTCTTGGTGGGCGTGGCATGAGGGGCACCGCGTTACATACGATGATCCCAGGAGAGACCTGATGGAAGACAGACCTCGCAATCTTCGGGAGATGCTGGCGGAGGCCAAGGACACCTCCGAGCTGATGGTGGACCTCGCCTACGCGGCGCTGTACTTCGGTGATCCCGATATGGCCGACGAGGTGAGCTCGCTCGAGGAGCGCATGAGCCATCTCGTGCAGGACATGAGGGCGGTGTGCATACTCGCGGTTCGCCACCCCCGCGACGCCGACGGCATGTCGTCGGTGCTCCAGGTGATCTCCGCCATCGAGCGCATCGCCAACGACGCGGTGGACATCGCCCGCATCGTCACCCACCGGGTCGGCATACCGGCGGAGCTCGTGGCCGAGCTGAGCGCGGCTGAGGAGGTGTCTCACCGTGTGCTCGTGTCCGACGGCTCGCTGCTCGCCCACCGGCACCTGGCCGACCACGAGATGCCGGCCAAGATGGGTATGCGGGTGATGGCCGTGCGCCGCGAGCGGGAGTGGATCACCGATGTGGGCGGCGAAACCGTGCTCGTGCCCGACGACGTCCTGTTCCTGAGGGGCTCGCCCGACGGAATCGTCGAATTGCGTACCCTGGCCGGGTCGCCCGAATGGTCCCCGCCCGAGGAGCCCGTCGGCCCCCGCGCCTCGGACCTTCGCCGGGCTGCCAACGTGCTGGTGGAGATGAAGGACCTGTCGGAGGTGGCGGTCGGCCTGGCCTACTCGGCCCTGGTTCTGCGAGACGAGAGCCTCGCCGCGGAGGTGCGCCATCTCGAGGACCGCCTCGACGAGATGAAGGACCGCCTGGAGGAGTGGGTGTTGAGGGCGGCCCGGGAGAATGTCGACCAGTCGGGCCTGCGGGGCCTGCTGCACCTGTCCCAAGCGGCGGAGGACCTGGGCGACCAGGCCAAGCAGATGGTGTGGATCATCGAGCGCCAGGAGCAGATCCACCCGATCCTGGCCGTCGCTCTCGGCGACAGCGAAGACGTCGTCGTGCACATTCCGGTGGCGGAGGGCTCCGAGGCTGACGGCCGGACACTGGGCGACCTCAGGCTGAACATCGAGCCCGGATTCACTGTGCTGGCCATTCGCCGGGGGGGCCAGTACCGGTACCGGCCGGGCGGGATTGTCAGGCTCGAGACCGGTGACGCTCTTATCGCCAGCGGCCCCGACGAGGGGCGCGAGCGCCTGGCCGAGATCTGCGGCTGGCTGCTCACGAACCGAGACGACGATTCGGCCATGGTCCTCGAGCCCCTGGGATCGACGGAGGAGGCTTCCTAGCTGCGCAGAGGCAGCTGCCCCGCCGGCGGCGCGCTAGCGCGCCCGACAGCGCTAGCTTCACCAGCCATGGCAACTTCCGCCGGCCGGCTCTGCCTTCTGACCGTTCACGCCCATCCCGACGACGAGGCGTCCAAAGGCGCGCCCACCGTGGCCCGCTACCACGCCGAGGGCGTGCACACGGTGCTTGTGTGCTGCACGGGGGGAGAGGAGGGCGAGATCCTCAACCCGGCGCTCGACGATCCCTCCATGTCGGAGAAGCTGGCCGAGGTGCGGGCTGAGGAGCTGGCCCGGGCTGCGAAGGTGATCGGCTACGACAAGGTGGTGATGCTCGGCTTTCGAGACTCGGGCATGGAGGGCTCGGAGGCCAACGCCCACCCCGACTGCTTCGCCAAGGCCGACTTGGAGGAGGCGGTGGCCCGGCTGGTGGCGGTGATCCGGCAGCACCGGCCCCACGTGATGGTGACCTATCCCAAGGATCAGGGCGGCTATATGCACCCGGACCACGTACGGGTCCACGACGCGTCCGTGCCCGCCTTCGAGCGCGCCGGCGACCCCCAGTACCGTCGGGACCTCGGCGAGCCGTGGGCGCCGGCCAAGCTCTACTACACCCTGTGGTCGCGCCAGCGCATCAAGGAGCGACATCGTGCGTTCCTCGATCTCGGCTTGGAATCGCCCTACGGCGACTGGTGGTTCAAGCGCCCCTCCACCGACGACCAGATCACCACCCAGGTTCCCGTCGACGGGTTCATCGACGCGCGCATCGAGGGTTTGCTGGCCCACGCCACCCAGATCGACCCGGAATCGACCTTCTGGTTCGGGCTGCCGGCCGAAGTTGAGCGATCGATCCATCCCTACGATGACTACGTGCTGGCCCGCGGCCTGCGCCCCGCGACGCTGCCCGAGCGCGACCTGTTCGAGGGGCTGCGGGTGGAGCCGGCTGGCGATCCGGGCTGACATGGCCCCGGAACCCCTCGGCGACGGGTGGCTGGAGCAGGTCGCCTCCGCGCTGGAGGCCGTCGACGCCTCCGGCGCGGCCGACGGAGTGGCCCAGGTCACCGTGAGCGGCCGACCTGGGGGCGCGGCGTCCTTCCACGTTGTGGCCGCGGCCGGCCGCGTGATCGTGTCGGCAGGGCGCCATCCTCGGCCCGACTTGGTGCTCGGGTGGTCGTACCCCGACTTCGTGCAGGCCTGGCAGGGCGGGCTGTCTCTGGAGGCGGCCTACATGTCGGGTCGGATGAAGCTGGAGGGAGATCAGGTGCTGCTGTTCGACGGCTGGCGGCCGCTGCTGCGATCGCCTGAACTTCGGGAGGCTCTTGCCGCTCTGCGCTGATCTGGCGGATGCGGTTGTCAGATCCGGTGGCGGGCCCGCCTCTGGGCGCTGCGCAGAGTGCGATAGCCGATCGCGACAGCACCGGATTGCCGGAGCAGTTCGGCCATCTCGCTGGACACGGCCAGCGCGAGGTCGTCGACCCGACCCGCCGCCGAGGGGTCGATGGCGTGGATCTCCGGCTCGTCGAGCGCGGGGCACAGCGACAGCTCGGTGACACCGGGCGCGAGGTCGGACAGTTGTTCGAGCGCGTGGCGCCGAGCGTTGCCCCGCACGAGCCGGAAGCGGTCTGGAAACACTATGCCCTCGGACACCGCCAGCGACCGGAACGGGAATCCGGCGTTGGCCTCGGCTTCGGGGTCCTCTAGCCGCACCGGGAGGTCGAAGGACACGGCGAGGTCCAACAGCACGTCGAAGAACTCTGGGCGCTGCTGCAGGGCGGCCATGTGGGTGGTGAGGTGGGTCACGTCGAACCCCCACAGCACGGCCCGCTCGAGTTGGGCGCGACACTCGCGCCGGACCTCGTCGAGGTCCGCGTGGTCCCATAGGTCCTGCAGCGTTCGGGGGAATCCGCCGTCGCCGTCGAGAAGGCTCGGGGCGTTGGTGATCGGCCCCCACCGGAAGCAGTCGAGTTCGGAGTTGAGCGTGAGGTGGACGCCGAGGTCCTCGCCCCGGTAGAGCTCGGCCCCGTGGCGTGCCCACGCGCCGGGCATCACTATCGTGCCGGTCGTGGCCGCGCCCTCCCGCAGCGCCCGATAGCCCCCGGCGGTGGAGGAGTGGGTGGTGCCGATGCGGTCCGCGCTGACGATCACGAGCCGTGCGTCAGGCGGGTGCCCGAGGCGCTCCACCAGTGATTGCACGGCCCTGACGGTATCTGACTCCCGCACCGCATCTCACTCCGACGCCCGTGCCGGTCGGCGGGGAGTCTCAGCCCAGCGGAACGTCGGGGCCGCCGCACGCGCTCCACAGGCCGCGGCCGGCGGCTACCGCATCCGCCTCCGCACGGGCCAGGACGTCGGCGTAGTAGTCGTTGGGCGGGTAGTTCAACACCGCGGCGTAGCCGGCTGCGACGAGCTCCAGGTTCACGAAGAGGCCGTCACGGGATCGCACCACATACCCCAGGAGGCGGTCGTAGACGTCTCGGGCTTCCACGTCGCGCACCAGCGTTATCTCGGTCCCGGACGGGAGCATTGCCTCGAGATGAAGCGATGCCTCCTTGCCGAAGCATTGCACTGGCCGGGTGGGCGCCACCGACTCGGGAGTGTCGATGCCGATGAGACGCACCGTCTCAAGACGGTCTCCGATCATCACGCTGATGGTGTCGCCGTCGACGACACGCTCGACGGTGGCGTTGGGAGCCCAGTCGTTTTCGCCGTTGGAGGGAACGGCTGCGTCGCCGCCGGCCGTGGACTCCGCCGGCGGGTCGCGCGCGCTCAGAACGGCACCAGTGCGCTCTGCGGCTCCCGTCCTGGACGTCTCGCCGGCTACGTCGGCGGAGTCGCCGGTCCACGCGCCGCACGAGCTCACAAGCACCAGCGCGAGCGCGCTGGCCGCATGCCACGACTTCAGCGGTCGGTGGCGGCGCGGATTGCTGCCGCGTGTCTGGCCGCGCGCTGCGACCGGCCCTCTGAGCCGCGACGTCGCCCATGCCCGCTGGTGCCTAACCCTCGGCTGCGGGTGAGCACTGGGAGCCAGTGCTTGGAGCGTTGGAGAACACATGACGCCTGCCTCTCCTCCTCGTCGCCTATACGAGGCGGTTGCTTGGGGACTTATATGCCTGAGTGACCACAGGTGGCCGCTCGGACATATTCGTTTGTGACGCTTCCATCGACGTCGACGGCGTCCAAGAAGACCCCGACGGCGTGTTCTAGCGTCTTGTGACGGCTGTCCCTGCCGCCGTAGGCGTCCCGAGTTGGATACAGCCCGGGGTGGCCCGCCTCGTTCGTGTTCAGCGAGGCTTGCACGTCCGCTTGGGTGCGCGAGCCGCACTGAGGGCACCAGAACAACGCTTGGGTCTCGCGCTCTCCTAGTTCCCCGCAGACGAAGCAGGCCAGAGATGTGTACGCGGGGTCGATCCGCTCTGTGGACACTGAACCGATGACAGCGGCCCGCTCGATGAGGGCCCGCCACCCACCAGGCCGTGTGCCACAATCCGGTCCGGCAACCACTCCGTGCGATCGACGCGGTGGAGGCGTACGTGACCCATGATGACCCCTGAGGACGGCTCTCGCCCTGTGCCATCGCCCCCATCGAGGTCGGAGGAGATGGGCGCGTTGCTGGTCCAGCACGCCGAGAGAATCTTGGAACAGTTGACCGCACTGGACGAACGCTGGGCAGGCGAAGTCCTCTGCCCCAGCCCCAACCGAGTCGTCTTGCACACCACCTGGGATGGCGGCCCGGCGCCGGGGATGAGGGTCAGCGACCTCATCGCATCGCCGTCCGAACGGGCGTTCCGGCTGCATGAGAGCAAGGTCGGCAGGCCGGCGGCACGACGGGGCCAGGAGCGGCTAACGAGACACGAGGATGCCGGTTCGGGCTGGGCGCGGCGAACCGCGCACCAGCGGGAACGGCGCATCAGCGGGAACGGCGCACCAGAGCTAACGGCGCACCAGCGGGAACGGCGCAACGCGAGGCAACGAGAACGGGTCGCCAACGACCCGGCGTGGCGGGAGCGGCGCAACGCCCAGGAGAGACAGCGCCTCGCCGACAACCCTGAACGCCGCGAGCGGGAGAACGCCAAGAGTCGTGAGCGCCGCCGGGCGCGTCGTGCCAACGACCCGGCGTGGCGGGAGCGGCAGAACGCTCACGCGAGGAAGCGCCGCGAGCGGGAGAACACCAGGAAGCGGGCGCGTCGTGCCAACGACCCGGAGTGGCGGGAGCGGCAGAACGCTCAAGCGAGGAAGCGGTGGGGGAGCGACCCGGAGCGCCGCGAGCGGGAGAACACCAGGAAGCGCGAACGCCGGCGGAGGCTCCGAGTGCAACGACGCGAGGCCGGCCGGGGGCGTGCATGTCGTCAGGATGCAGGCGATGCTGCTGCACATGACCCTGGGTGACCGGGCCGCCGACACGGACCCAGTGGTCACTCAGGTATATAAGTCCCAAACTCAACCAGGCCATAAACCACGCCAAAGAAGATCAAACCAATGAGCATGAGACGGCTCTTTTCTCTAGCGATCGCGGCGCTGCTGCTAGGCGCCGGCCAGTCCGTCGACGCTGAGCTGCCCGGTCCGCTTCGGCTGCCGTATTCGGCGCTGATGGCACACTGTTGACGATGACGACGTCGACGCGCAGCCAGCGGCTGCGTTCCCAGATCATGCGGATCGTGCGAACGTCGCCTCATCTGAACGTCACGCAGATAGCCGCAACGGTCGGCTGTCACCCGTCGACGGTGCAGAAACATCTACGAGGTGAACGGGTCACCGTCCGGTCGCCGCCAGCGGTCGTCGCCGCAGCCGGCAAACGTCAGCTCGTCGCCGCAGCCGCGGCCGCTCCGACCCATCAGCAGCTAGCTGCCGCGGCCGGCTCAGCGGCGGCGCAAGCCTCAGCAGCCAAACGGGCCGGCCGCGGCGACGGTGCTTGGCTGTCCCGCAACGCGCAGAGCCGATCTTTGGCGGTGCGGGTCAACGCTGCGACGAATCCGCACACTCCGCCCACACTGTTCGAACGATTAGCCGAAGACGCCGAAAGCGACGTGCGGTTAGGTCTCATCGCGAACCCGGCATGCCCGATGTGGCTGCGTTCACGGCTCTGC
Organism: Acidimicrobiales bacterium; assembly: GCA_047515615.1. Classification (GTDB taxonomy): domain Bacteria; phylum Actinomycetota; class Acidimicrobiia; order Acidimicrobiales; family Aldehydirespiratoraceae; genus Aldehydirespirator. The sequence continues at coordinate 20,903 of JAKZWH010000032.1, forward strand.
AACGACCGCGACAGGCAGGTCCGGGCTGCGGTCGCCGCAGACGACGGCACACCCGCCGAGATGCTTCGCGGCCTGATCCGCGACCCGGGATGGATCAACGCCGATGTGCGAGAAGCGGCGGCCGGCAACCCGAACCTGCCCGCATCCGAACTCGCTGGCCTGGCCGACGACATCCACTACAGGGTGTGCGAGACGATCGCGGAGCGGTCTGACTGCCCGCCGCGGGTGCTCGCCCGCCTCGCTGGCAGTCCCGACGCGCCGGTGCTGGTCGCCGTCGCCGACAACCTGCACAGCCCGCCGGCGGTGCTTGCCCGCCTCGCTGGGAGCGTTGACTGCCCCGCGGCGCGTGTTGCGGCGGCCGGCAACCCGAACTGCCCAGCCGAAGCGGTGCGGCTGCTCGCCGCCGACCGCGACCGGCAACTGCGCCGCGCCGCGGCTGCTCATCGGAACTGCCCGCCCGAAGCGCTCGCTGAACGTGTCAGCGACACTGACCAGGATGTGCAGCAAGCCGCGCTAGAAGCGGCTGCGTGCCCGCCGGCGGCGTTGACGCATGTCGCATCTTCGGGCAACAGCAAAGCCCGCGCCGCGGCGGCCGCGCATCGCAGCACTCCACCCGACACGCTCGCCCGGCTCGCAGCAGATAAAGCGGTCACTGTGCGCCGCGCCGCAGCCGCGAACCCGCACACGCCATCCGACGCGCTCGAACGCCGCTCCGACGACACCGACACCGACACTAAGCTGAACGCGCTCGCCAACGTCAACCTGTCCGCCGCGGCTCTGCGCCGGCTGGTAACGCACCCAGAGCCGTGGGTGCGTTGGCGGGTAACGGACCGGCGGCTATGCCCGCCGGATCTGCTCACCGGACTCGCCTCAGATCAGCATGCCGGTGTGCGCATCCACGTCGCGAAACATTCGAACTGCCCTACGGGAACTCTCACAGAACTAGCCGACGACCACGACCCACGCGTCGTCGAGAATGTCGCGAAACATCCGAACTGCCCTGCGGGAACTCTCACAAAACTAGCCTCCGACACCTACACACCCGTCGTCGAGAATGTCGCCAACAACCCGAACTGTCCTGCGGGAACTCTCACAAAGCTGGCCGAATATCGCTACGGCACCGTCGCCGCAGATGTCGCGAAACATCCGAGCTGTCCTGCGGGAACTCTCACAAAACTAGCCCGACGCTCGACGTGCTCCGAGACCGTCGCCGAGGCTGCAGCCAACCATTCGAGCTGCCCGCCGGGAACTCTCACAGAGCTAGCCGCGCACAACAACCCCGACGTTCGCCGTTACGTAGCCGCGAATCTCAGCTGCCCGCAACCGACCCTGACACGGCTCGCAGACGACGAAGATGTGAGAGTGCGAAGATCCGCAGCCGCCAACGTCAACACACCACCCGCCACGCTCGCCAAATGCGTGCATACCCCGAACTGGTATGTGCGCGAACCCGCTCTCGACAATCCGAGCTGCCCACCCGAAACGCTCGCCGCTGCGAGCCGTCGCGGCCACATCTCGATGCGGGTAGCGGCGATCCTCAATTCGAACTGCCCGCCTGAGCAGATCGCGCAGGCCGGTTCAGGCCCGCATCGAGATGTCCGCGCGGCCGCCGCCGGCAACGCTAACTGCCCACCCGAGACGCTTACCCGTCTCAGCAGCGACAGCGCACGGATCCGCGGGTTGGCAGCAGCCAACCCGAACTGCCCACCCTCGGCGGTTGCCCGCCTCGCCGCGGACTCCGATAAGCAGGTACGCGCCGCGGTTGCTGCCAACCCGAACTGCCCGCCGCGGGTGCTTGCCCGCCTCGTCGGCGACCCCGACCCGTTGGTGCGTCACCACGTCGCAGAACGGCAAACAGCGGGGATTATGTATTGAACTTGACGGCCGTCTTTGGCAGACGTTCAACGAGCCGCCCGCAGATACGACGCCCAAACGTCGACCGGTTCGTC
>JAKZWH010000033.1:0-5384 GCA_047515615.1 Acidimicrobiales bacterium
CTGACGGTTCGCCGCGGAACGCTCGGGCTGGCGGCGCCGCGGCTGGGAGTCAGCGTGCTGCCGGCTCGGACCGGCGGCGACCGTGAGAGGCTCGGTGCGGCTAAAGGGCTGACCGAGCTCTGCGATCGCGGCCAGATCAACATCGGTGATCGGCTGCTGGAGGCCCAACTGGCGCTGCATCCGGCCCGTCTCCCTGGCCTGCCCGGGCTCCACGAGAGACAGCACCACGCCACCCCGGCCGGCTCGCGCGGTGCGGCCCGACCGGTGGAGGTAGGCCTTGTGGTCCTCGGGGGGGTCGAAATGGATGACGGCGCCGACGCCCTCGACGTGGATTCCCCGGGCGGCAACGTCGGTCGCGACCAGCGCCTGGACCCGGCCGGCCGCGAACGCTGCCAGCGCTCTGGTGCGCTGGTTCTGGCTGCGTCCGCCGTGGATCGCCGCGGTCACGATTCCGACCCGTTCAAGCTGGCGGGCCAGCCGATCGCAGCCGTGACGGGTCCGGCAGAAGACGATCGCGGGCCCGGCCGCGCTGATCGCGTCGGCTGCCACCTCAATGCGCCCGGCGCGGGCGACGGTCCAGAACAGGTGGTCAGCCGAGATCACGTCGGCAGTCTCGTCACCGACCTCGCAGCGCACCGGGTCGTGCTGGTAGTCGCGGGTGAGCGACGCCACATCGCCGTCGAGCGTGGCCGAGAACAGCATCGTCTGCGGGTCCGGCGCGGTCTGGTTGAGCAGGCGCCTCACAGCCGGGATGAATCCCATGTCGGCCATGCGGTCGGCCTCGTCAACGACAACCATCTCCACCGCGCCCAGGCTGACCACGCCCTGCTCGATCAGGTCCTCAAGGCGTCCGGGGCACGCCACCAGGATGTCGACGCCCCGGCGAAGGGACTGGACCTGGTTGCCGTAGCCCACGCCGCCGTAGACGACAGCCACGCGGACGCCTCCTGAGAAGGAGCGCAGCTCCATCATGATCTGATCGGCCAGTTCCCGGGTGGGGGCCAGCACCAGGGCCAGCGGCCGATGGGGGCGGGCCCGGCCGACATTGGCCACCAGCGGGATCCCGAAGGCGATCGTCTTGCCCGACCCGGTGGGAGCGCGGCCGCATATGTCGCGCCCGGCGAGGGCGTCGGCCAGCACGGCCGTTTGAATGTCGAAGGGTTGGGTGATGCCGCGCTCAGTCAGGGCGCGGCATATGGAATCGGGTACGCCCAGTCGGGCGAAGGTGGGGGACATTATTCTCCTTGCCCGCGTCAGGCAGGCATCTCATGGGTTCGGCGCCGCCTCGAAATAAGCAATGAGGGCAGCTGTCTCTGGGGTTTGGCTCACCATGACCGGGAGAACCAACACCCGTCTGCGAACCTGCCGGCCGGACATCCCGACCAAACTGGATCCAACGCTACCGGCCAACCGCACCCGATCCTCCTCGCGGGGAGGATCGCTCGGTTGAAGAGTTCGCGGCAGGCCCCGGCCGACTACTGTCCGCGCGGTGCGCGCAGCGGTGTACCGGGAGTTCAACGGGCCGATCTCGGTGGAGGATGTGCCCGACCCGGCCGTCCCCAACGACGGCGTGGTGATCGAGGTGCGGGCCTCGGGGCTGTGCCGCAGCGACCTGTTCGCCTGGCACGGACACGACCCCGGCATCGCGCTACCCCACGTGCCCGGCCACGAGCTGACCGGGGTAGTGGCCGAAGCCGGCCCGGACGTGTCCCGCTGGTCGGCAGGCGACCGGGTCACCGTTCCCTTCTGCTGCGGCTGCGGCGCCTGCGAGCAGTGCAGCCTCGGCAACGAGCAGATCTGCGACAACTACTTCCAGCCCGGGTTCACCCACTGGGGCTCCTTCGCTCGCTACTGCGCCATCAGTCACGCCGACACCAACGTCGCCGCGCTTGGAGACAGCGTGTCCTTCGAGCACGGCTCGATCCTGGGCTGCCGCATGATCACCGCCTACCGGGCGCTGGTGGAGCGGGCCCGCCTCTCTGAAGGAGAGTGGCTGGCGGTGCACGGCTGCGGAGGGCTCGGGTTGTGCATGGTGATGGTCGGTGTGGCCGTCGAGGCCCAAGTGGTGGCCGTCGACATCGACGAGGACTCCCTGGCTTTGGCCAGGGCCATGGGGGCGGCTGCCGCCGTGACCGCCGACCCCGACAACGGTCGGGCCACGGTCGGAGCGGTGCGCGACGCCACCGGCGGAGGCGCCCACGTGTCGGTCGACGCGCTGGGCAACGCCGAGGTGGCAGCCAACTCGGTGCGATGCCTGCGCAAGCAGGGCCGACACGTGCAGGCCGGACTGCTGGAGGCGCGGTCCACCGCCCTGCCCATGGCCACCGTCATCATGAAGGAGCTCGAGGTGCTCGGAACCAAGGGCATGTCGGCCCGGCAGTACCCCGAGCTGATGGACCTGATCCTCGACTCGGGCATGGACCTGGGCCTGCTCGTTCAGCGCACCATGACCCTCGACGACCTACAAGAGGCGTTCGTGACCATGGCCGGCTTCGGCGGACGAGGCGTCGCGGTCGTCACCGGGTTCTGAATCAGCGAGGCTCGCCGCAGTGTCGGCCGCCACTACGCTGGCCACCGTGGCCGACGACGTCCTAGCCCCCGAAGAAGACGAGGCGTTCAGGGCCCGCTGCCGGGCCTTCCTAGACGTCCACGCCACCGGCATCTCGCTCGGCGGGCGCCCGGACTCCCGAGGTGAGCTGCGCCTTCGGGCGGCCCAGCGGTTCCAGAAGGCGCTGGCCGACGAGGGCCTGGCCGGGCCGATCTATCCGAGGGAATACGGCGGCGCCGGGCTCACCAAGGCTCACGACAGGGCGTGGCGCGAGGAGTACAGCCGCTACCCCAACATGACCTACGACCTGATCATCTCCCACGGGATGTGCCTGCCCATGATGGCCGAGTACGGCACCCACTCCCAGAAATCCGCCTACCTGGCCCGCATCATCTCGGCCGAGGACGTGTGGTGCCAGATGTTCTCCGAGCCCGGCGCCGGCTCCGATGTGGCCAGCCTCCAGACCCGGGCCGAGCGCGACGGCGACGAGTGGATCATCAACGGCCAGAAGGTGTGGACCACCCTGGCCCATCTGTGCTCCTACGGGATCGTCATCGCCCGCACCGACCCCGACGTGCCCAAACACGCCGGCATCTCGATGTTCATCATGCCCATGGACGCCGACGGCGTGGAGGTCCGCCCCATCCACCAGATCGACGGCGGCACCCAATTCAACGAGGTGTTCTTCACCGACGTGCGCATCGGCGCCGACAACCTGGTCGGCGACCCGAACAACGGCTGGCGCATGGCCACCGCCATGCTCATGTACGAGCGGGTCGCCATCGGCTCGGGCACCACCGCCGGGATCAGGACCGAACGCTCGGACCGCCTCATCGACGAGAGCCGCAAACGGGGCGTCGACACGGACGCGGCGGTGCGCCAGAAGCTGATGCAGTTGCGCATCCTGGAGACCTGCCTGTCGCTGGTGGCCATGCGGACCCGGGCCGAGCTCAAGGCGGGACGCACCCCGGGGCCGGGCGGATCGGTGGGCAAGCTGGCCACCGTGCGGATCGCGGACCTGCACACCGAAGTGTCCATGGCCATAGCCGGGGCCTCCGGCGTCGCCTGGGAGGACGAGGCCGACGCCTTCTGGCAGCGCCAGGCCCTCACGGCGCTGCAGGCCGGGATCGCGGGCGGCACCTCCGAGATCCAGCGCAACATCATCGGCGACCGGGTGCTGGGACTGCCCCGCGACATGAGCGTCGACCGGGGCGTGCCCTTCAAGGACCTCAAGGTCGGAACCCAGACCCGCTGACCGCGGGGCGGCCCCGCGGCGTCGCCGCGACTCTTCCAGCACTTGTGCCTGCCGTGCGAGCACAACTACCGAGATCTAGGTGAGGCGGGCCAGCTACAGCAAGTGGCGGGTGCTCTGGTACACGGTGCGGATCGCGAAGTTGGACCTGAGCCGGGACACGCCCGACAGCCGCGACAGGTACTGGTTGTGGATGCGCTCGAAGTCGCGGTGGTCCTGCACCGCCAAGTGCAGCAGGTAGTCGGCGTCGCCGGCCACCAGATGGCACGACATCACCTCCGGGCAGTTCTGCACCTCCTCCTCGAACAGCCGCAGAGACTCCTCGCTCTGGCTCACCAGAGACACCTCAACGAAGACGTCGAGGTCTCTGCCGATCGCTGCGGTGTCCACGATCATCACGTAGCCGGCGATCACCCCCTCGGCTTCCAGCCGCCGCACCCGGCGGTGGCAGGCCGAAGTCGACAGCCCGACACGGTCAGCCAGCTCGGCGTGCGACACCCGACCATCGCACTGGAGCTCGTTGAGGATCAGGCGATCTACGGAGTCGAAATCAAGCATGAATAATATTATGCGCCAAAGCCACAATGTACGCAAAGATTGTGCGTGTCTTAGGATCTTGGAACGAAACTTGCGAAGAATTGTGCGCTGATGCGCGGGTATTCTATCAGCACTCGCAGGCGAGGAGGGATCCATGCGCATCGGAGTGCCCAAGGAGATCAAGAGCGAGGAGCACCGCGTGGGGCTCACCCCGGAGAGCGCGGCCGAGCTCATCGACCGGGGCCACGATGTCTACGTCGAGCGCCGGGCCGGCGCGGGGGCCGGCTTCGACGACGAGGAGTACAGCACCCGCGGCGCCTCGGTGGTGGACACCGCCGCGGAGGTCTTCGCGCTGGCCGATCTGATCGTGAAGGTCAAGGAGCCCCTCGCCCCCGAGCGGGCCCGCCTGCGCCGCGACCACACCCTGTTCACCTACCTGCACCTCGCCCCCGACCCCGACCAGGCCCGCGACCTGCTGGCCAGCGGGGCCACCGCCATCGCCTACGAATCGGTCACGGACCGCAAGGGCCGCCTCCCCCTGCTCGCCCCCATGTCCCAGGTAGCGGGCCGCCTGGCCATCCAGGCCGGCGCCCGCTGCCTGGAGGCATCCGCGGGCGGCCGCGGGGTGCTGCTGGGCGGCGTGCCCGGAGTGGCCGCCGCGCCGGTCACGGTCATCGGCGGCGGCGTCGTGGGCACCAACGCGGTGGAGATGGCGCTCGGGCTCGGTGCCGACGTGACCGTACTGGACCGCGATGCCAGGGTGCTCGAGTTGCTGGCCGCCCGCTTCGGCCCGGCCCTGCGCACCCTGTACTCCAGCCCCACCCGGCTGGCCCAGGCGGTGTACACCGCGGATCTGGTGATCGGGGCGGTGCTGCTGCCCGGGGCCCGGGCGCCCCGCCTGATCACCGCCCAGATGGTGAAAGTGATGCGGCCAGGCACGGTAATCGTCGATGTAGCCATAGACCAGGGCGGCTGCGCCGAGACGTCCCGGCCCACCACCCACGCCGACCCCACCTACATCGTCCACGACGTCGTCCACTACTGCGT
>JAKZWH010000034.1:0-11312 GCA_047515615.1 Acidimicrobiales bacterium
ACCTACCAGGGCGAGTTCGTGCAGTTCGACGGGGTGGAGCTCGACTATGTCCAGCAGGAGCGCCGGCCCAAGGACGTGCCCATCTACATCGGAGCGACCGGCGCCAAGATGATGGCCCTCACCGGGGAGATCGCCGACGGCGTCGTGTTCAACTACCTGGTGTCGCCCCAGTACAACGCGCAAGCCATGGAACACCTGGCCGAGGGCGCGGCCCGGGTGGACCGCACGGTCGACGACCTGGACCGGCCCCAGCTGATCGTGTGCTCCATGGCATCGGGCGACTCCGAGGCCGAGCGGACCGAGGCGCTCGACAGCGCCCGGCTGCTGATCACCCAGTACCTGGGCCAGCAGCCCCACATCATGAAGGCCTCGGGCGTGCCCGACTCCCTGCTCGACGAAGTGAGGGCCGTGCTCACCTGGCCCGCCACCCTCGAGCAGGTGGAGGCCGCGTCGAAGCTGGTGCCCGACGAGGTGGTGCAGATGCTGTGCGCGGCCGGCACCGCGGACGAGTGCCGGGTCAAGGTGCGCCATTACATCGACAACGGCTGCACCACCCCGATCCTGTACCCCCTCGGGCCCGACGCCAAGATGATGATCGACACCTTCGCCGAATGGGACGGCTCCTGAACGACTCTGTGGTCCACGGGCCGATCTCACAGAACCACTGACGCCGTGACTGATCTGCTCGTGCGCAATGCCCGGCTGGTGGCGGCCATGGACGCGCAGCGCACCGAGATCACCGGCGGCTGGGTGGCTGTCACCAACGGGTTCGTCTCGGGCGTCGGCCTTCCCGGCGCAGAGCCCCCCGACGCGGCTCGCACCGTCGACGCCCGCGACTGCCTGGTGACGCCGGGGCTCGTCAACAGCCACCACCACCTATACCAGAACCTGACCAGAGCCTTCCGCCCCGCCCTCGACGGCAACCTGTTCCACTGGCTGCACACCCTGTACCCGCTGTGGGCCCGCCTCGATGAGGAGGCCGCCCATGTGTCGGCCTGGGTCGGGCTGGCCGAACTGGCCTTGAGCGGCTGCACAACCAGCACCGACCATCTCTACGTCCACCCCGCCGGGGCCGGGGACCTGATCTCGGCGGAGATCTCGGCCGCGGCCGACCTGGGCGTGCGCTTCCATCCCACCCGGGGGTCGATGTCGCTCAGCGTCAAGGACGGAGGCCTGCCCCCGGACTCCGCGGTGCAGACCGACGATGTGATCCTGGCCGAGTCCGAGCGCCTGGTGGCCGCCCACCACGACCCCGCGCCGGGGGCGATGGTGCGCGTCGCGCTGGCGCCGTGCTCTCCGTTCTCGGTCTCCACCGAGTTGATGGCGGCCACCGCCGAACTGGCCGAGCGCCTCGACGTCAGGCTGCACACTCACTTGGCCGAGGACATCGGTGAGGACGACTTCTGCCTGGAGACGTTCGGGATGCGCCCGGTGGACTACTTCGAGCACTGCGGGTGGGGCACCGACCGGTCCTGGATCGCCCACTGCGTGCAACCCAGCCGGGCTGAGATCTCACGGCTGGGCCGCTGGGGCACGGGCGTGGCCCACTGCCCGAGCTCGAACATGATCCTGGGTGCCGGGCTGGCGCCGGTGCGGGAATTGCGCGCCGCGGGTGTGCCGGTGGGCCTGGGAGTGGACGGCTCGGCATCGGCCGACTCGGGCTCGATGTGGACCGAGGCCCGCAACGCCATGCTGATGGCCCGCCTGCGCGACGGCCAAGCGGGGCGGGCCGGGCTCTTCACCGCGCGGGAGGCGCTGGAAATGGCGACCAGAGGCGGCGCGGCCTGCCTGGGTCGGGCTGGCGAGATAGGCGAGTTGACGGTGGGCGCCTGCGGGGACATAGCCGTGTGGTCCCTCGACGGCATCGCTTTCGCGGGCGCACATTCCGATCCGATCGAGGCCTGGCTGCGCGGCGGCCCCGTGTCGGCCCGCCACACGGTCGTGGCTGGCAGGCTGGTGGTGGAGGACGGCGAGCTGCGGGCCGCGGGCACGGAGCAGATGCTGCGCGACCACCGCCGCATCGCGATCGCCATGCAGTCGGTCAGACCCTGATGTTGCCCAGTCCACCGGACGGTGGTGCAGACCTAGTAGGAACTGTCGAGCCGACCGACCACAAGGAGGCCAATCGACCGTGAACGACACCGCGGCGCGCGAGGAGATGGATTGGGCGCTCTATGGGCGGGGCGTCCGCGAGCTGGCCGAGATGGTCGCCGACGACGGGTACCGCCCCGACATGATCCTTGCCATCGCCCGGGGCGGGCTGTTCTGCGCCGGATCCCTCGGCTATGCCCTGTCGGTCAAGAACGTCTACGTGATGAACTGCGAGTACTACACCGGTGTGGGCGAGCGACTGGAGGTCCCAGTGGTACTGCCGCCGCAGCTCGATCTGGTGGACCACCGCCGGTCGAAGATCCTGATCGCCGACGACGTGGCCGACACCGGCCACACTCTCAAGCTGGTGCGCGACTATTGCCTCGACGAGGTCGCCGAGGTGCGCTCGGCGGTGCTCTATGAGAAGTCGCACTCGCTGGTCAAATGCGAATACGTGTGGAGGCGCACCGACCGCTGGATCAACTTCCCGTGGTCCACCCTGCCGCCGGTGGTCGACCTAGCCGAGGTCGGCTTCAAGGTTCTCGACGCCTGAGCGCGGATGCCCGGCGTCCGGGGCCCCGAACAAGGGTGCAGGTGATCGGCATGGACCCGGCTCTGGCGGACAGGACGGTCACCCATCTGGCCGGAATCGACGACGCCTCGCTGCCGACTCGGCCGATGACCATCGGTGGGATCACTGGATCGCTCGAGGCCCGCATCCTGTCGACCGACCTGCGAGGGTCGAGCACCCGGCTGGTGCGCCTGCGCTCGGGATGGGGGTCCGAGACACCCGGCGCGTTCACTGCGGCGGTGGAGTTGTTCATGATCCAGGGAGCGCTAGAGGTTGGCGACCATCTCCTGGAGACCGGCGATTACCTCCACGTTCCGCAGGACCGGGTCGTTTCTGGGCTGCGGGTGGTCGACGACGGTGCGGCCCTGCTGATGACCGCGGCCCCGGTGCGATACGACCCGTCCTTTGTGGGCCGGCCCGCCGATCTCACGCCCGGCCGAGCCTCCGATCAGGACTGGGTTCCGGTGCCGCAGATGCCGGGGAGGCTCATGAAGCCTCTAGGGAGAGGGCCCGTCGGCGACGCCTGGCTCGACGGCGCCCACCAGTGGGATCACGGCGACGGCCCCTGGCATAGTCATCCCCACCACGAGGAGTGCTTCGTCATCGACGGCGAGATCATCCTCCGAGAACGGCGCGAGGGTTCGGACGCGGTGCTTACCGCCGGACCGGGCACGTACTTCTTCCGCCCGGCCGGCGTGCTGCACTGCGGCCCGGGATCGCGCTGCGACGACACCGCGCTCGCGTTCCACCGCGCCTTCGGCGACCTGAGCACTGACTGGGACAACTCCGGTGCCGATGCAGCCGGGGCCGGCCACACCGAATCGGCCTCTTAGTCCATCACAGCCCGCACCGCGGCGGCGACGGCGTCGGTGCCGGGCACCACTGCGGCCTCCAGGGGCGGGCTGAACGGGATGGGCGCCGAGGCCGCGCCGACGCGGGCCACCGGCGCCTCCAGTTCTCCGAAGAGCTCGGAGTGCAGCTGGGCGGCCAGCTCGGCCCCGAATCCGCCGAAACGCCAAGCCTCGTGGGCCACCACCGCCCGGCGGGTGCGCGACACCGACTCCAGCACCGTCTCGAAGTCGAGCGGCACCAGCGACCGCAGATCGATCACCTCGGCCTCGATGCCTTCTTCTGCCAGCTGTGCCGCGGCGGCCAGCGCGTTCAGGGCCATGGCCGAGTAAGCCACCACGGTCACGTCCGAACCGGCGCGGGTCACTGCGGCCGAGCCCAGCGGCACCCGGTGATCGCCGATGGGGACCGGGCCCCGCTGGGCGGTGATCCTCTTGTGCTCCAGGTAGATCACCGGGTCGGGGTCCTCGATGGCGCTCAGCAGCAGGCCCTTGGCGTCGGCCGGGTTCGACGGGGCCACCACCTTCAGGCCGGGCAGGTGGGTGAACAGCCCCTCCAGGCTGGAGGAGTGCTGGGACCCCGACGACCGCAGCACGCCGTCGGAGGCCCGCAGCACGATCGGCACCGAAATCTGGCCGCCGAACATGTAGCGGAATTTCGAGGCCTGGTTGACGATCTCGTCCATGGCGCCGAGCGTGAACTCCACGAAGCTCATCGACGCCACCGGGCGCAGCCCCGCGGTGGCCGCGCCCACCGCGACGGCCACGATGATCGCCTCCGATATGGGCATGTCCACCACCCGGCCCCCGCCGAACTCGTCGATCAGGCCGCGGAACTGGCCGAAGTTGCCGCCCCAGGAGATGTCCTCGCCCAGCACGATCACGCGGTCGTCGGCCCGCATAGCCCGGGCCATGGCGTCGACGGTGGCCTGGCCGAAGCTCATGCGCCGGGTCTCGGGCTCCTCGGAGCCCAAGTCGGCACCGGCTGCAGCCGCGGCCGCCCGGGGGGCGCCCCGGTCCGAGCGCGACGCCGCGGCCGGCGCGGGAGTGAACACGTCCTCCAGGGCGGTGCCCGGGTCCGGGAGGGCCCCCGCCTCGGCCCGCTCCTCGGCGTCTCGCACCGCGGCTGCGGCGGCCTCCCACACCGCGGCCCGGCCCTGCTCGTGGAGCCACCCCTGCTGTTGCAGTGCCTGCTCCCAGCGTTGGATCGGGTCGCGCTGGCGGTGCGCTTCCACCTCCGAGGCCTCGCGGTACACCTCGGCGTCGCCCACGTAGTGACCCCCGAGACGGTAGGTGACCATGTTGAGCAGGGTCGGCCCGCCCCCGCTGCGGGCCCGCTCCACCGCCTCGCGGGCCGCGGCGGACACCTCGGCCACATCGTTGCCGTCGACCGTCTCCCCCGCCATGGCATAGGCGCTGGCGCGGACCGCGAGGTCCTCCACCGAAGTGGTTCGGCTGCGGGAGGTGAACTGGGCGTACTGGTTGTTCTCGCACACGTACACCACGCCCAGACGATGCACGGAAGCGAAGTTGAGCGCCTCGTGGAACGTGCCCTTGTTGATCCCGCCGTCGCCGAAGAAGCACACCGCTACCTGGTCGGTGCCGCGGTGGCGGGCCGACAGAGCAGCTCCCGCCGCGATCCCGAACCCGCCGCCGACGATGCCGTTGGCGCCGAGCATCCCCAGCGAGAAGTCGGCCACATGCATCGACCCTCCCCGACCCCGGCAGGCGCCCTCGGCCCGGCCGTAGAGCTCGGCCATCAGCGCCGCGGGCGACATGCCCTTGGCGATGGCGTGGCCGTGGCCGCGGTGGGTGGAGGTGATGTAGTCGTCGGGTCTCAGTTGGCCGCACAACCCCGCGGCGATCGCCTCCTCGCCGAGGTAGGTGTGGACAAACCCGGGCAGCTTGCCCGCCTTGAACAACTCCTCGACGCGGCTCTCGAACACCCGGATCAGAACCATGGTCCGGTGCAAGGCCAGGGCCTCGGACTGCTCGACACCGGACTGCCGCGGCTTCATGGACGCATCCCCTTCCGCACCGGTGACCGCGCCGTGATCACTGCGCGGTGTAGCCGCCGTCGACGGCGAGTATCTGGCCGGTGACCATCGCCGACGCGGGCCCCGCGAGGAACACCGCGGCCCCCACCATGTCGGCCGGCTCGGCGAGGCGGCCCAGCGGAGTGCGACTCTCGAAGTAGTCCTTGAGCTCGGGCTCGGTCTCCCACTGGCGGCGCACCAGAGGCGTGCCCACATGTCCGGGCGAGATGGCGTTGACCCTCACGTTGTGCGAAGCCCACTCCACGGCCAGCGTGCGGGTCAGCTGGATCACCCCGCCCTTGGACGCCTGGTATCCGACGCTGCCCGCCAGCCCCACCGCGCCCACGACGGAGGCGACGTTGACGATGGCGCCGCCGTGCGTTTGCGCGATCATGCGGCGGCCGACGGCCCGGCAGACGCGGAAGGTGCCGGTGAGGTTCACGTCGATCACGTCGGCCCAGGTTCCGTCGTCGTAGTCGGCGGCCGGCCCCCGGCCGCCGATCCCGGCGCAGGTGACCAGCACGTCGATGCTGCCGGAAACCGCCGCGGCCTGCTCGGCCAGGGCCTGCACCGACGCCTCGTCGCGCACATCCACCGCGACGGCCTCGGACCGTCCGGGCCCCAGGCGCCGGGCCAGCGCCCGGTTGGGCTCGGGGGCTGCGTCCGCGCACACCACGAAGGCGCCCGCATCGGCCAGGCCCTCGGCGATGGGCGCGCCCAGCCCTCCGCCCGCGCCGGTCACCACCGCCACCCGCCCCTCGAGCGAGAAGATGCCGCTCACGGCCTCGCGGCGACGGTGGCCAGCACCGTTCCGACCGCGACCTCCAGGTCGGAGGCCGGCACCAGGATTTGGAGCCGGCCCGGCGCCGGCGCCTCCAGTTCGGTCTCGGCCTTGTCGGTGTCGATCACCACGACCGGCTCACCTGCGGCCACCAGCGAGCCGTCGGGCACGAGCCACTCCACCACCAGGACCTGCTCCACCACGCCCATCTGGGGCACCGCCAGCGCCACCGCCGCGGACCCGGGCGATCCGGGCACCGGATCAGATGTGGCCATGGCGCTCGAAACCCTCCCACGGCGAGGCGCCGGTGCGCATGTCCGCCCGCACCAGGTCCTCGGCCCCGACGATCGACTCGGCCCGCTCCAGCACCCGCGCAGCCTCGTCTCCGGCGACGGCCAGCACAGCGTCCCGGTCGGCGACGATCACATCGCCGGGCACCACGGTCACATCGCCGATCGTCACCGGCACCTGCGAGGCCGCCATCTCCCAGCGCCCGATGGCATTGAGCGGCGACAGGTCCCGGTGAAAGACTTGCAGGCCGATGTCGAGCAGGCCGTCGAGGTCGCGCAGGTTGCCGTCCACCACCACGCCCGCGCAGCCCCGCTTGAGGGCTGCGTTGCCGGTCAGCTCACCGAAGTGGCCCACCTCGCTGTCGGGGTTGGACGACACCAGCACCGAGTCGGGCTCCAGCTCGTCGAACATCTGCAGGTACGACCTGATGCGCTCGACGCCCCGGTCCCATCCAACCTCCGGACGGATCGCTCGTCCCTGCAGCGTGTAGGCGATCCCGGCCATGCGCACGTCGGGCAGCAGGGGCCGCAGCGCGCTGGGCAGCACCCGCTCGGGCAAGCCAAGCTCATAGAGGGCGTCGCACACCACGGATACGCAGATGCGGCGGTAGCGGGCGCACAACTCGGCGGTGGGGACGGTCATGAGCGACCCGCGTCGTCGACCGCGGTGGGGACGGTCATGAGCGACTCTTGCTCTGCGAGCCGACTGGGATGTTCATGAGGGGCCCCCATTCTGCAGGGCGGCCGGGATGGTCATGAGCGACTGCCGCCGACCTCGCCGAGGTACCGCAGCGCGGCCAGGGCGTAGATGCTGGCCGACAGCGCGGCTCCGTCAGCGGCCATGTACTCGTTGGGGCTGTGGGCCCGCGGCAGCATCCCGGGACCGAAGGCGGCCACGGTGGGGATCTTGGCGGTGAGCTGGAAGTAGGGCGCGTCGGTGGCGCCCGGGAAGGCGTCGAGGGTGGGCTCGATCCCCAGCACCTCGGTGGCCGCCTCGACCAGCGCGGCCACCACCGGATGGTCCGCGTCGATCTCGACGGCGGGGACCATCAGATGCCAGCGCAACTCGGCCCGCAGCTCCGGGTCGTCGGCCATGGCGTCGGCCAGGAACCGGCCGATGTCGGCCTTCATCATCTCTTCAGACATTCCCGGCAGGGTCCGCACGTCGCAGGCGAACTCGGCGTTGCCGGGGTACACGCCGTAGAACACTCCCCCCTCGACCATCACCCCGACGTTCACGGTGGGCCCGGTCGGGCACAGCGGGTGCTCGTCGTAGGTGAGGTACGACTTGAACTCGCGGTCCATGCGGTCGATGAGACGGGCCATCTTGACGGTGGCGTTGACGCCGGGGAGTCGATCAGAGATCGAAGAGTGCATCTGCGTGCCGGCCACCGCGATCTTGAACAGGGCCGCGCCCCGCGATACCAGGTGGACGGACTGCCACTCCGAGGTGATGCCGCTGGGCTCGCCGATCACCGCCGCGTCGGCCTGCAGGTGGCCGTTGTCGGCCAGCCACTTCGATCCGAGCTGCGCGCCGGCCTCCTCGTCGGCGGTGAACACCAACAGCAGCTCGCCGGCGAAGCCCCCGCCCGCGGCGTCGGCCTCCTGGGCCTGCTTGAGGGCCGCCGCCGCGTAGACCATGCCCGCAATGGCCGCCTTCATGTCGCCGGAGCCCAGCCCGACCAGGTCGCCGTCGCGCAGCACCGGATCCCAGGGGTCGGTCTCCCACGCGTCCATGTCGCCGGCCGGCTTGGTGTCGAGATGGCCCGACAGGACCAGCGTCGGGCCGGGAGCGACACCCCGGACCCGGGCCAGCAGGTTGGGCCGGGTCTCCTCCGCGCCGACGCGGGTGATTTCGTCGATGCCGAGCGCTCGCAGCCTCTCGGTGACCAGGTCGGCCACGGCCCGCTCGTCGCCGGGCGGGTTGGGCGACGGGGTGCGGATCAGCTCCCTGGTCAGTTCGAGCACCTCGCCGTCGCGGGCGTCGAGATAGGAGCGGACCCGTTCGGTCATAGAGCCCGCGCCAGTGGTGTTCATGTCGCCGTCTTCCTTCGGTCGCGTCTGTTGAGTACTTGGCGCCTCATCGAATCACATCCCCGCAGCTCCGCTCGCCGCGGCGCCAGCGGTGAGTCGCTCGGGCTCGTGCACTGCCCGGCCCATCCGGCGCAGCCCCTCGGCGATCGAGGCCTCCTCGGCCGCCAGCGAGATCCGGGCCCAGCCCCGCCCCGCAGGCCCGAACACCGAGCCGGGCGCCACGCTCACCGCGTGCGAGCGGAGCAGGCCCAGAGCAAAGTCGAGATCGTCGAGCCCCGCACCGGACACATCCACCAGCATGTACAAGGTCCCGTCGGGGGCGACAGCGCGCAGGCCCGCCCCCTCCGCCGCCTCCAGCGCCGCGGCCCGCCGCCGGCGGTAGGCCTCCAGCATGGCGTCGTACGGGGCCCGGGGACCGGTCAGCGCGGCCTCGGCCGCCTTCTGGGAGATCGTGCTCGGGCACGACACCTGGGGTTCCTGCAGGGTGCGAAGCAGCTCGGCGACACCGGCGGGCGCGGCCGCGTAGCCGACCCGCCAGCCGGTCATGGCGTACACCTTGGAGAAGCTGCACACCGTGATCACCCGCCCGTCGGAGTCGAAGGGCGCGGCCGCGGTGTGGACGCAGCCCGGCGACAGCACCATCTCGTCATACACCTCGTCGCACAGCAGCCACAGGTCGTGGCGGGCGCAGAACTCCACCAGGTCCTCCATGAGGCGGGCCGGGTACACCGCGCCGGTGGGGTTGGCCGGCGTATTGACGAACAGCATCTTGGTGCGGGCCGTCACCAGCGCGTCGAGCGCGGCGACATCGGGCAGGAAGTGCTCGTCGGCCGCCAGCGGGTAGAACACCGGCCGCCCGCCGAGCAGGCGCACCATCTCGTCCATGTTGGGAAAACCGGGCGTGGGCAACAGCACCTCGTCGCCGGACTCGAGCAGGGCCAGATACACCGAATAGAGAGCATTCATGGCGCCGGGGGTGACCACGATCTCCTCCGGCGACGCCTCGATGCCGTTCACCCGGCGCAGCTTCTCGCTGAGAAGCTCCCGCAGGCTGGGCAGGCCGCCGTTGGGGCCGTATCCGGTGTGGCCGGCGCGGGCCGCCCGGGCCGCAGCCTCGATCACGTGCGACGGCGTGGTGAAGCTGGGCTCGCCCACCTCAAGGCGGATCACGCCGTCTCCGGCTCGGGCGGCCGCGTCGAAGAGGATCCTTATCTCCGAGCGGCGCAGCCCGGCGGCTCGACTGCCCGCAGCCCTCATGGAGCGGCCAACGAAGTCGAACCGGCGGAAAGGGTCGGACCGGCCAACGGAGTCGGAGCGGCGAACTCCGGGATCGTCACTGGGAGCAGGCCGCGGCTGTGGCCTCGAGGTCGGGGCGCTGGCCGGGATCGAAGTAGCGCAGCGCCCAGTCCGCCCCCTGCCAAGTCAGCAGGCGGCCGTCACGGGGCACGAGCCGCACCAGGTAGCGCTCCCAGCCCCACGACATCTTGAGCTGCTCCGGCCCGTCCGGCCCGGTGTAGCGGACAGCCATCTCCTCGGCCACCGGCACCCACTGGGAGCCCTCCCCCACCGCGGGCCCCTCCACGATCTCGGCCGTGCACTGGGCCAGCACCTTGCGGATGCGGGGGTGGGCCAGCTCCTCGATGCACACCGCGCAGCGGGGGTTGCGGCGCAGGTCCTCGACCCACTCGGATCGCTTGCGGCCAACCACCAGGAAGGCCCCACCGTCCCACTGGTACCACAGCGGCACCACCATGGGCCAGCCGTCGGACTTGAGGTGGGCCAGCTTGAGCAGCCACGTGCTGTCGGCGCTGGCCAAGAACGCCTCCACCTGCGCCGCGGGAATCCCGCCAGCCCCGGAATCCTCCTCGTAGTACCGCTCCTGATTGAATTCGCTCATCGACACACTCCCGAGTCGGTCGCGGCCCGCCCCCGCGGCAGGACCGGCCGGATATTGACACACCGGAGGCGTGCCATGACAATCGAGAACCTGCCGACAATCGAGACCGCTCTAGCCGACGTTCGAGCGATCTGCCGCCATCGGAACTGACAACCGGAGTCCTCCATGACATTCGAGAACCTGCCCGCAATGCCGGTGACCATCGAGCGCGACGTGCCCGCCACCATGCGCGACGGCACGGTGCTGCGAGCCGACGTGTACCGGCCAACGGGCCCTGCGGCCGCGGGCGGCGGAGGCGGCGTACCGGTGCTGCTGGCGCGCAGCCCCTACGACAAGCGGGTCAACGTGTCCACCTTCGGCAACGCCCATTCCGCGTGGTACGCATCGCACGGCTACATGGTGGTCATCCAGGACTGCCGGGGCCGCTACACCTCCGAGGGCGACTTCTACCCGTTCGCACACGAGACCGAAGACGGCTATGACACCGTGGAGTGGGCGGCCCAGCTCGACGGCGCCAACGGCGACGTGGGCATGTTCGGGTTCTCCTATGTGGGTGCCACCCAGCTGCTGGCCGCGGTGGCCCGGCCCCCGTCGCTGCGCGCCATCGCGCCCGGCTTCACCGGCTCGCAGTACTACGACGGCTGGACCTACAACGGCGGCGCCCTCGCGGCCGCCTTCGTGTGCTACTGGGCCAACCTGCTGGCCCTCGGATCAGCGGTGCGGGCCGAAGACCGGGCCGCGGTCGACGCCCTCAGCGCGTCGCT
>JAKZWH010000035.1:0-4997 GCA_047515615.1 Acidimicrobiales bacterium
TGATCGAGCTGGCCGACACCGTGACCGAGATGGTCAAGACCAAGCACGCCTACGACTCGGGCATCATGGCCAAGAAGGGCATCGACTACTGATGAGTCCGGCAGGTGGCGGAGTCCGCCGGGCGGGCTCGGACCGTTGACGCTGACAGTCCTCACGGGTGGGGCCCGCAGCGGCAAGTCCGCCGCGGCGTCGGCCACCGGGGCTCGGGTGGTGTTCGTCGCAACTGCGGAGAGCGGCGACGAAGACATGGCCCGCGCGGTCGAGTTGGTGCAGGAAGCGGAGCTGCTTGCCAGCCAATTGAGGGACCGACCCGGTCTGGCGATCCCCGTCACCAACGAGGTCGGCTCGGTGGCCGCGGCTCGCCGTCGCCGGTTGCCGGTGGTGCTCGACGGGTTCATCGCCACGGCCGCGGTCGCGCCGCTGGCGGTGGCCCGCCCCGGCAGCCTCGACCACTGCATCGCCGGGCACTGCTCGGCCGAGCCGGGCCACGAACGGCTGCTTAAGGCTCTGGGCCTCGATCCGCTGATACAGCTCGACCTGAGGCTCGGGGAGGGGTCCGGCGCTCTGATCGCGGTGCCGATCATCCGAATGGCCGCAGCCGCCGTGGTTGACGTCACCACCTTCGAGGAGTGGGGACTCCAGCAGTGACACCGCGCCCGCTGCGAGAGAGCCGATGAGCCTGCGGCGGGCGTGGGCGTTCCTGACCCGCCTGCCCGGCGGCGCGCACCCCCGCGACGACGGGGAGCTGGGCCGCAGCGTCCCATGGTTCCCGGTGGTGGGCGCGGTCATCGGAGGACTGTCCGGCGCGGTCTACTGGGCCCTTCACGGTCCGCTCGGAGCGCTGATCGCTGCCGTGTCGGCCGTGGCGGCCAGCGCCGCGGCTACCGGGGCCTTCCATGAGGACGGTCTGGCCGACACCGCCGACGCTCTCGGCGGGACGACCCGGCCGCGGCGTCTCGAGATCATGAAGGACTCGCGTGTCGGCACGTTCGGGGTGCTCGCACTGGTGCTGTCAACTCTCGTGAAGGTGTTCGCAGTGTCGTCACTGGCCCCAGTCGACGGATTGGCAGCCCTCGTGGTGGCCCACATGCTGGGCCGCACGATGGCGGTGGCAGCGATGGGCATTGCCCCAGCGGCGTCCGGCACCGGCCTCGGCCACAGCTACACGGCCCACCTGCCTCAAGCCTGGACCGCCGCCGTGGTCATCGCCTCGTCGGCGGCCGCAGCCGGTCTCGGACTCCCCGGAGTAGTGGCGCTCGCAGCAGCGGCGGCCGGAGCAGTGGCGGTGGGTGTGGTCGCATGGAGGGCGTTCGGCGGTACCACCGGCGACGTGCTCGGCGCGATCGAGCAGGTCGGCGAGATGGCCGTCCTAGTGTCAGCCGCCAGCCTGGTAGCCACCCACGGCTGGTCCTGGTCCTGAACCGGCCTGGTCGGGCTCGATCGGCCCGCCGGGGGATCGACTGACTCTTACGTTGCGCCCGTTAGTCTCGCAGCGGGCCGAACAGTCTCGCGGTGGGCCCGACCACTCAGGAGGCAGCAATGCGGAGCCATGAAATCGACTACAGGATCTACGGCGGCGATCTCCAGTTTGTGGAGATCGAGTTGGACCCCGGCGAGGTCGTCATCGCCGAGGCCGGCGCCATGATGTACATGGAGCAGGGCATCGGCTTCGAGACGAAGATGGGCGACGGCTCCGACCCCGACCAGGGCACCTGGGGAAAGCTTAAGTCGGCGGCCAAGCGGGGCGTCACCGGTGAGGGGCTGTTCATGACCCACTTCACCAACCGCGCCCCCCAGGGCAAGCAGCGGGTGGCCATGGCCGCGCCCTACCCCGGCAAGATCCTGCCCATCAACCTGGCCGCGGCGGGCGGGCACCTGCTGGCCCAGAAGGACGCCTTCCTGTGCGCGGCGGCGGGCACCAAGCTCGACATCGCCTTCAACCGCAAGCTGGGCACCGGCCTGTTCGGCGGGGAGGGCTTCATCCTTCAGTCGATCTCCGGCGACGGCCTCGCCTTCCTGCACGCGGGCGGAACCATCATCGAGAAGCAGCTCCAGGGTGAGACCCTGCGCGTCGACACCGGCTGCATCGTGGCCTTCCAGCCCCAGATCCAGTACTCGATCGAGCGGGCCGGCAACCTGCGCTCGATGGTGCTCGGCGGCGAGGGACTGTTCCTGGCCACCCTCACCGGAGTGGGGCGGGTGTGGCTGCAGTCGCTGCCGTTCAACCGCCTCGCCGATCGGGTGGCGGCCAACCTGCGGCCCGGCGGATCCCAGGGCGAGGGCTCGGTGATCGGCGGCCTCTCCAGCATGTTCGAGCGTAAGTGACGCAGGCCGGACTGGCGCGGCGCTGTCAGGGCCAGACCGAACTGGGAGTGTCGCCGGTGTCCCGAGATAGCGTGGGCAGACACTGACTCGGCCTCCCGCAAGGGCAGGATGACGATGGCGTACACCGACGACCAGATCCGGCGCCAGCTTCGGCTCGGCGAGGACAACGCTTGGGAATTCAAGAGCGTTGAGTTTCGAAACAACGAGGCTGCGCGGCACCAACGCAACGGTTGGGCCGATGAGATAGCTGCTTTCGCAAATGCCCGGGGTGGGATCCTGCTACTCGGCGTCACCGACGCGGGCGAGGTACCAGGCATGTCTCGTGACCAAATGGATGCGCTGGAACGCCTCGTCATGGAGATCTGCACGAACTCCATCAAGCCAACGATCAGGATTGAGACGTACCGCAGGGAACTGGACGGTCGCTCGTTTCTGCTCGTCTCAATTCCCCAAGGGGACGCGCAGCATGACAGCCCCGGTGGCAGTTTCGTGCGCGTCGGTAGCGCGAAGCAGCCCATGGCACCGGACGAGCGGATGCGCCTGGCACAGAGGCGCGGCCAGGCTCGGTTCGTCAGCTTCGACGAGCAGACGATGGCTGGAACGGGCTTCGCCACGCTCGACGAGCGACTGTGGAAGCCGCTCCTGAGCGCTGAGGGCTTGGCCGGTCCTCAGCTGGGATTGGAGAAGCTCGGGCTGCTGGCGACTGACGCACATGGCGCCGTCCGGGCCACCGTGGCGGGCGTGCTGACATGCACGCAACAGCCGGAGCAGTTTCTTCGGGGCGCGGAAATCGCGGCCGTCTGCTACCGGGGCACGGACCGCGCGTCGGGTCAAGTGGACGCGCAGGACATCAGTGGTCCGATCAACCAACAGATCGCTCAAGCGCTTGCCTTCGCCGAGCGAAACATGCGTGTCGGAGCGCGCAAGGCCCCCGCTCGGGAGAACTTGCCCGAATACAGCACGCGGGCCATATTCGAGGGTCTGGTGAACGCGGTTGTGCATCGCGACTACTCCATCCGGGGAAGCCGCATTCGGCTGTCGATCTTCTCTGACCGGCTCGAGTTGCACTCCCCGGGCTCGCTTCCCAACAGCTTGACTATCGAGAGCATGATGGAACGGCAGTCGACTCGGAACGAGGTCTTGGCTTCGGTCCTCGGCAGGATGCACGTCGGTGGCATTGATGGAGCTGGTGGCCGGCAGTACTTCATGGAGCGGCGCGGCGACGGTGTCCCGATTATCCACCGCGAGACGAGAGAGCTATCTGGCAAGGACCCGCAGTTCCGGCTGATTGACGAGTCGGAACTGTGCCTCACAATTCCTGCCGCCGAGGTTGACTCCGGACCAGCGACCGTCGTCATCACCGTGCGCCGCGACCATGCACCGCTCGCCGGTGCTGACGTGCTCGGACTGTTTCCGAACAACACATGGCAGCGGGACCGCACTGACGCCGAAGGCGAGGCGCGTCTCAAGCTTCACTCGGTTCATTTGCCGATGACGGTCTTTGTCGCTTCCGAAGGCTGTGCCGCACATGTAGAGCGCGAGTGGATGCCGGCGGAACGAGCGCTCGCAGTTGAACTGGGGCCAAAGGATGACGGCGGCTCGGTCGTGTTCGCTGAGTCGACCGGTCATATGCCTGGTCTTGCGGGTCGGCTCAATCCGATCCTCGACACGAACCACAGAACGTATCTCTATGCCTCCAACATCGCGATCAACGGGGGGCAGCAGCAACCAGTCTCTTTCGCTCTGGGCAAGGAGGAACTGCACTTGACGGACGCGAATGGCTTCTCGTTGCTGGTGCGGGTGGTCGCCATTGCGGGACGGTCGTCGCTTCTTGAGTACGGTCCCGCCTGAGACGTCGTCGGGCCCGGTCAGGCGATTGGGACGCCGAACGAGCCGAGCGGGCCGAAGTCGAAACGGAAGTCGTCACCCGGGGCCACGGCCATCGGGCGGGTGAACGAGCCCGACAGGATCACGTCGCCCGCCCGCAGCAAGCGCCCCTGCCCGGCGTAGCGCCGGGCCAGCCACACGATGCCGTTGGCCGGATGGTCGAGCACGCCCGCGGCCAGCCCTGTCTCCTCCACCACGCCGTTGCAGTAGGCGATGGCGCCCACCCAGCGCAAGTCCGAGTCGCGGGGGCCCACCGGTGTGCCGCCGGTGACGATCCCGGCGTCGGCCGCGTTGTCGGCGATGGTGTCGATCACTGTTCGGGTGCGGCCGGTGGCGGGGTCGGTGCGGGGGGTGCGGGACGCGATCATCTCCACCGCCGCAGTGACGCGGCCGGTGGCGTCGAGCACATCGCCGACGTCGAGGTTCGCGCCGTAGAGGTCGTCGGCCAGCACGAAGGCAAGTTCAACCTCAAGGCGAAGGTCGCAGAAGTCGGCGGCGGCAATGGGCTCGCCGGGGGCGAACACCATGGCGTCGGTCAGGAACCCCGAGTCGGGGGTGTCGATGCTCATGGCCTGCTGCATGGCCCGGCTGGTGAGGCCGATCTTGTGGCCGACCACCCGCTCGCCCCGGGCCAGGCGGATCTCCAGCCAGGCGGCCTGCACCCGGTAGGCGTCGTCGATGGTCATGTGCGGGTAGGCGCCGGTGGTCTGGCGAACCTGCCTGCGCTGCCGCTCGGCGGTGTCGAGCAGCTCGGCCTCGGCTCGGATCTGCTCGTCGGTGAGCGC
>JAKZWH010000036.1:0-5871 GCA_047515615.1 Acidimicrobiales bacterium
GCGTTGATCTTGAACGACTCCAGCGCGAACAGATCCACCACAAAGTTCTCAACATCGGCGACGAGGCCGGAGTTGACGGCCAGGTTCCACAACGTCACCCCCACGAACAACATGATCGCCCAAGCGCAGAAGTAGAGAACCAGAGACACCTTGAGCACCGACCAGGGTTCGACGTGCCTGACGAGCCGCCGGACGCGGCGGGCCCGCAAGCGTCGGTTGGACCGGGCTTGATAGGCGCGGCCGATGGCTGAGCGGGGGACGCGCCTCGGCCGGGGGCCGAGCAGCGCGTCGGTGGCACCCGCTCCCGCTGAGGGCTGGAGCCCAGCCGGCGCGCCGACGGACGGCGGAGCGGGCTGCTGCTCATCCATGCCAGAAGTCGACTCGCCGCTCATGAGTATTCTCTGGCACCTCCGACGAACCGGCAGTCTACGCCCAACCGGCCAATCCTCGCTTTGGCCCGGCCTCCTCGGGGGCCGTCCACTCCACCTGCCGCTCGGCGCGAGCCGTCCGGCTGGTCCGGCCGACTTGCACGGTAACGGTCACCAGCAGGGCATCAGAGCCGTCCGCGGGCTCCTCCTCCTCGTACGTGAGCAACACTGCACCGTTGGCGGCCGCCCCGTCGGGGCCGTCGGCGGCACCAGCCAGGGCCGCCGCGTCGGCGGCGGTGCGGGCGGCGGCGCTCTCATTCAGCAGCCGCCCGATCTCAATCGTCGCTACAACGGCGCCCATCGCCAACAAAAGGATGGCCGCCATCAGGGGCACTGCCTGCCCCCGGTCCCGGGGCCCGAGCCGCGCCCGAGCCGTCATTGCCCGCCCGGCGCGCCTTCCCGGTCACCGTCGACGTCCTTGTCGGTGTCGCCGTTCCCCTCGTCGCCGACGAGCGCTATGGCCACCACTTCGTCGCCGGGGTCGGGGCTCATCACCTTGACACCGGCCGCCGAGGTGCTCTGGAGCGAAACGCCAGAGACGGGAATTCGGATTACCACACCATTGCGCGTGACCGCGAGAATCTCGTCGTCAGGATCCACAACCAGCGTTCCGAGCACCTCGCCCTTGTCCTCTTCGAGCCTTATCCCTCGAACGCCCATCCCAGCCCGTTTCTTGCAGTTCAATCTGTCCACTGGCGTGCGCTTGCCGAAACCCAGTGTCGTCACATGGAGCAGTGCAGCGCCGGGTCGGGCCACCGCGCACGACACGACCGAGTCGCCTTCGTGCTTGAACTTCAGTCCGATCACGCCGATCGCGACCCGACCCGTCTCCCGTACCTGCTCTTGAGAGAACCGGAGAGTCTGACCCAGTCGCGACGACAGCAGAATGTCGTGAATCCCGTCGGTGGGGACGACGGCCACCAACTCGTCGTCGTCTCGCAAGTGGATGGCGATGAGCCCGGCCTTGCGCGACGAGTCGTAGGCGGTGAACTTGGTCCGTTTGACCTGTCCCTTGGCGGTGGCGAAGAACAGGTAACGGTTGGTCTCGTAGTCGCGGGTGTCGATCACGGCCTGGATGCGCTCACCGTCCTGCAGCGACAGCAGGTTCGCGATGGAGGTTCCCCGGGCCGTGCGCGACGCCACCGGAACCTCGTGGGCCTTGAGCCGGTACACCCGACCGAAGTTGCTGAAGAACAGCAGGTAGGAATGGGCGGTCGTATGGATCAGGTGCGTGACGGTGTCGGCCTCTTTGAGCCTTGCTCCGGCCACCCCGCGGCCGCCGCGGCCCTGGAGGCGGAACTCGTCAACGGCCACCGTCTTCACGTAGCCGGACGCCGACATGGTGAAGACCAGGTCGTCGTCGTCGATCAGATCCTCGATGTCGAGCTCGCCCGGATCGATCTCGAGCGACGACCGGCGATCCACTGCGAATTTCTTGGAGATCTCCGTGAGCTCATCGCGGATCGCCATCCGCACCCGCACATCGTCGGAGAGCAGAGCCTCCAGGTCGGCGATCAGGCTCCGCTTCTCGCGGGCCTCGGCCTCAAGCTGGTTGCGACCCAGGCGGGTCAGTCGAGACAGGGCCATGTCGAGAATATGATTGGCCTGCGCCTCGGAGAAGTCGAATGGCTCGCCCATCAGGCCGGCGCGGGCAGCGCCGGTGTTCTCGCTGGCTCGGATCAGCGCGATGATCTCGTCGATGGCGCCCAGAGCACGCAGCAACCCCTCCACGATGTGGAGTCGGGCCCGGGCCGCGGCCAGACGGAACTCCGAGCGCCGGGTGACCACCTCGACCTGGTGCGCGACGTAGGCGCCGAGCGCATCCCGAAGGGTGAGAGTGCGCGGCACGCCGTCCACCAGCGCCACCATGTTCATCGCGAAGCTGGTCTGCAGCGGGGTGTGCTTCCAGAGATTGTTGAGCACCACCTCCGGGTTGGCATCGCGCTTGAGCTTGATCACGAAACGGGTCTCGTCGCCTGAGGACTCGTCGTTCACGTCGGCGATGCCCTCGAGCTCCCTGGCGTTGACCAGGTCGGCGATCTTGCGGGCGACGGCCCCGGCCGACACCTGATAGGGCAGGGCGGTGACGACGAGGGCGCGGCGACCACCCCTCTCGGTGACGACCACATCGGCCCGGATCTTCACCGAACCACGGCCGGTGCGGTAGGCCGACTCGAACCCGGTGCGGCCGAGGATCTGCCCGCCGGTGGGGAAGTCCGGGCCCTTGATGTACGCCATCAAGTCCTCGGTGCCAGCGCCGGGAACCTCCAGCAGATGCACTACCGCATCGATCACCTCGGCGAGGTTGTGGGGCGGGATGCTGGTGGCCATTCCCACCGCGATCCCCTGGCTGCCGTTCACCAAGAGGTTCGGCAGGCGAGCCGGCAGCACCGCGGGCTCGGTGAAGTCCCCCGAGTAATTGTCGACGAAGTCGACGGTGTCCTCGCCTATGTCGGCAAGCATCGACATGGCCAGCCCGCCGAGGCGGCATTCGGTGTAGCGAGCCGCGGCCGGCGGGTCCTCCGGAGACCCGTAGTTGCCGTGGAAATCGATGAGGGGGTGCTGGAGCGAAAAGGGCTGGGCCATGCGGACCAAGGCGTCGTAGATGGCTGTGTCGCCGTGGGGGTGGAACCGGGCCATCACGTCGCCCACTACCCGAGCGCACTTCACGTGGCCTCGGTCGGGCCGGAAGCCCTGGTCGTACATCGACCAAAGGATCCGGCGGTGCACAGGCTTGAGCCCGTCGCGGGCGTCGGGCAGAGCCCGGCTGATGATGACCGACATGGCGTAGTCCAGGAACGAGCGCTCCATCTCCTCCTGGATCTCGATAACGGTTACGCCAGCGCCCTGATGGGGCGCGAGGTCCGCTGGGTTGCCCCCTGTTCCGTCTGGCGCGTTGCTCATTAACCGCTCCCGGTCGGGTCAGAAATCGAGATTTCGTACTTCTCTGGCATTGGTGACGATGAAGTTCTTGCGCAGCTCGACATCGTCCCCCATGAGCACCGAGATCACCTGATCAGCGATGGCCGCCTCCTCAACCGACACCTGCAGGAGGCTGCGGCTGCGCGGGTCCATGGTGGTGGAGCGCAGCTCGTCCCAGTCCATCTCGCCGAGACCCTTCAGGCGCTGGAACTCGCGGCTGTGCTTGGGCCTCTCAGCCAGGAAGGCGTCCTTGGCGACATCGTCGAGCAGGTAGACCGTCTTCGAGTTCGAGACCTTCGTGGAGTACAGGGGCGGCTGCGCCACATACACGTAGCCAGCTTCTACCAGGGGACGCATCTGGCGGTAGAAGAAGGTGAGCAGAAGGGTGCGGATGTGGCTCCCGTCCACGTCGGCGTCAGCGAGCACGATCACCTTGTGGTACCTGGCCTTGGTGAGGTCGCAGCCGTCGTCGGTGCCCGAGCTGCCGTTGGAGTTGCCGTTGGGGCCGTGCGGGTCGCCTATGCCTGTGCCTAGGGCGGCGATGATGGCCTGGATCTCGTTGTTCTTGAGCATCCGGTCGATGCGGGCCCGCTCGACGTTGAGGATCTTGCCCCGGATGGGCAGCACCGCCTGTGTCTCAGGATCGCGAGCTCGCACCGCGGACCCACCCGCAGAGTCTCCCTCCACGATGAACAGCTCCCGGCGGGCCGAGTCGGTCGAAATGCAATCCTTGAGCTTGTCGGGCATCCCCGCCCCGTCCAGCAGGGACTTGGAGCGAACCTCGGACCGCACCCGGGCCGCGGCCTCGCGGGCCGTGGAGGCGGCCACTGCCTTCCCCACCGCCCTCTTCGCCTCGGCCGGGTGCTCCTCGAGCCATTCCGCCAGGTAGCGGTTCGTGACCCGCTCCATGAAGGACCGCATGGACATGTTGCCCAGCTTGGCCTTGGTCTGCCCCTCGAACTGCGGCTTGCCGATCCTGACGCTGACGATCGCGGTGAGTCCCTCGCGGATGTCCTCTCCCTGCAGGTTGTCGGCCTTCTCTTTCACCAGGCTCTTCTCGCGTGCGTAGGCGTTGACAGTGCCAGTCAGGGCAGCACGGAAGCCCTGTTCGTGCATGCCTCCATCGATCGTGGAGATGCCGTTGGCGAAGCTGTGCAGCCCGTCGGTGTTGAAGCCGGTGTTCCACTGGAACGCCACCTCCACCTCGTGGGGATTGGCGTCGATGGTCTCCGCACCCGAGAAGTGGCCCACCGCGTCGAACAGGCGCACCTTCGACTGGTTCAGCTTGTCCACGTAGTCGACGATCCCGCCCGCGTAGCGGAACGATCGCCACGCCGAGTGCTCGTGCGGTCCGGGCCTGAGATCGCGGACTCGGATCTCCAGCCCCCGGTTGAGGAATGCCATCATCTCGAGGCGCTCGGCCACGGTCTGATACCGGAACGACACATCCTCCAGGACAGAGGGATCGGGCCAGAAGCGGATGGTCGTGCCGGTGCGGGCCTCGCCGCCAACGGCCGGGGCCGGGCCCCGCGCCGACAGGGCCTCCTCGATCTGGCCGCCGTTAACGAAAGTCATGCGGTGCCTCTGCCCGGTGCGGTAGATGTCCACCTCCAACCGCGCCGACAGCGCGTTCACCACAGACACGCCCACGCCGTGCAGGCCTCCCGAGATCTCGTAGCCTTGGCCCCCGAACTTTCCTCCCGCGTGCAGCAGGGTCATCACCAGCTCGGCGGCGGGGACCTCGTCATGGAGAGGATGGGGATCGACGGGAATGCCGCGTCCGTCATCGGCCACCTCGCAAGAACCGTCCTCGTGCAGGGTCACGTCGATGCGGGTGCAATACCCGGCCATCGCCTCATCCACCGAGTTGTCCACCACCTCCCACACGAGGTGGTGCAGGCCGGTCGGGCCCGTCGACCCGATGTACATGCTGGGCCGTTCCCGCACGGCCTCAAGACCCTCGAGAACGGTTATCTCCAGTGCGCCGTACGACCCGTCGTCACCTGACGAAGTCGCGGGCGTCCTCTGGGCGGCGGTGGTATCGGATGTCACAAGCGATCGGCCCCTCTAATCCGGCCCCACGCGGGAGCAGCGGCATTGAATCCAGGGTCTGCCGAGACGCCGACGCGGGAGCAGCGGCCTCTCACTGCCACATCCCGGTCACAGCAGACGAGGACCGGGAGGGCTGGGGGCGCCGAGCCGGGCGAGAGCCCTTCATCGAGCGACCGATCACGGGTTCAATTCTACCAGCGCGGACCGGTCCGGCGGCACACAATCTGAGGCGCAAAACCCCCTCGCGCCGGGCAACAGTCCTCAGCCGGGTGCGACGCGGACGATCAGCGACTTCAGCCTGCCTGCGCACGACATCTCGTTGATGCGAGCCAGCACCTCGCTGGCGAGCCACTGCACTTCGCTGGCCCACGTCGAGTCGGACGCGAGCACCACCAGCCGGTCTCCCTCAACCGCAGCGGGCCGGCAGTGACGAGCCACATCGGCGCCCACCACCTCCTCCCAGCGCTGG
>JAKZWH010000037.1:0-6146 GCA_047515615.1 Acidimicrobiales bacterium
CAGCCCCGCGCTCTGGGTAGTGGGGCTGGTCACGGCAGTGCTGACCGCCTTCTACATGAGCCGGCTCGTGTTCATGACGTTCTACGGTGAGGCCCGCTACGGCGATGAGCGCCACCCGCACGAGCCTTCGACCCTGATGACCGTGCCCCTGGTGGTGCTGGCGGGAGCGGCCGTCGTGGCCGGAGCGATGAACCTGCCCTTCAGCTCTGACCTTCACTTCCTGGGGACGTGGCTTGAGCCCTCGCTGTTCGGCAACGAGGCCCATCTAGGAATCGGCGGTGGCCTGCAGTGGCTGCTGGCTCTGGTCGCGGTGGCGGGGGGCGTGGTCGGAATAGTCGGCGCGGCGGCCATCTATCTGCGTCATCGCCTTCCGGCCAGCCTGGTGGAGTGGCCCGCCGCAGCCCGGGCGTTCTACGTCGACGAGGCCGTCACCCGCTTCGTGGGCGGGCCCGGCCGGCGGGCCTTCGATCTGGTCGCGGTCTTCGACGCCAAGGTCGTGGACGGCGCGGTCGACGGCGTCGGCCGCTCAGTGCGGGCCGGGGGCACGGCGCTGCGGCGGGTGCAGTCCGGCTTCGTGCGCTCCTACGCGCTGCTGACGGCCGCCGGGGCGGTCGCGCTGCTTGTGTGGTTCATCACCAGAGCGAGCCTGTAGATGGATGCCGCCGTGCTAGCCACCGAGCCGCTCGCCTACTCGCACCCGTCGTTCGCGGCGGTTCTCACTGTGCTGGTGCTGGCGCCAGCGGCCGGGGCCTTGATGCTGCTGGTCTTGCCCCGATCCCGGCCCGACCTGTTCAAGCTGGTGGCGCTGCTGGCCTCCTTGGTGCCGGCGGCGCTGGTGGTGTGGATGCTTGGAGCGTTCGAGACGGACATCGCTCACGCCTTCCAGTTCTGGGATCAGTACCCCTGGATCAAGGGGCTGGGCGTCTCATGGCAGGTCGGGGTGGACGGGCTGTCGCTGTTCCTGGTGGTGATGACCGCGCTGATCTTTCCGCTGGCCATCGTCGGGGTTGACGCCGAGCACTCGCCAAAGCCCTACTACGCATGGTTGCTGATCCTGGAGGCGGGCTGCCTGGGAACCTTCGTGGCCCTCGACCTGATCATGTTCTTCGTGTTCTTCGAGATCGTGCTGGTGCCGATGTACTTCCTGATCGGAGGCTGGGGCCACGGGCGGCGGGCCTATGCGGCCACGAAGTTCTTCCTGTTCACCATGTTCGGTTCGGCCTTGATGCTGGTGGCCATCGTGGCGCTGGCTTTCCTGCACTCGTCGGCGGCCGGAGGCGACGTGACCTTCGACCTGCTTGCTATCGCGGAGAACCAGCTGCTGGCCACCAACACGGCCCGCTGGCTGTTCTTGGCCTTCGGGCTGGCCTTCGCGGTGAAGGTGCCGCTGTTCCCGGTGCACACATGGCTGCCCGACGCCCACACCAACGCGCCCACCGCGGGCTCGGTGATCCTGGCCGCGGTGATGCTCAAGCTCGGCACCTACGGGCTGGTGCGCTTCGGTCTGTACCTGTTCCCGGAGGCGTCGGTGCACTTCGCGCCGCTGATGGTGACGCTGGGGGTGATCGGCATCATCTACGGCGCCATCGCCGCGGCCATGCAGCGGGACCTAAAGCGCCTGGTGGCCTACTCGTCGGTGGCCCACCTCGGCTTCATCGTGATCGGCACGTTCGCGCTCAACACCGAGGGCCTCACCGGCGGCGTGCTGCAGATGGTGAACCACGGCGTGTCCACCGGGGCGCTGTTCCTGCTGGTGGGGATGATCTACGAGCGCCGCCACACCCGCGAGATATCCGAGCTGGGCGGGCTGCAGAAGCCTGCGCCGATGCTGGCCGCGGTGTTCACGGTGGTGATGCTGTCGTCGGTGGGGCTTCCGGGCCTCAACGGCTTCGTGGGCGAACTGCTGGTGCTGCTCGGCGCTTTCAGCGCCCATCGCTGGTGGGCGGTGGTCGCGGCCGCGGGCGTCATCCTGGCCGCGGTCTATCTGCTGTGGGCCTACCAGAGGGTGTTCCACGGGCCGGCTACCGGGGCCAACGCCGAGATGCCGGACCTGCGCTGGCGCGAGGGTCTGCTGATGGTGCCGTTCCTGGCTGCCATCGTGTTCATGGGCGTCTACCCCAAGCCGGTGATCGAGCGGGTCGAACCGGCGGTGGACGCCATAATCGCCCACGTCGAAGACAACGTCGCCGGCTTTACGGAGCCCGTCGCGGATGTGCAACCCGCCGTGACGCTCGATGATCTGGCCCGCTCGGCGGGCGAGACCCACACCGGCGGTGACAGCCAGACCGGCGAGGGCGGTGGCGCCGGCCATGGCGAGGACGGCGGCGCTGACGGTGGCGCCGGCCATGGCGAGGACGGCGGCTGATGGTTGCCGTGTTGGCGCAGATCGAGGCGGTTTCCACGCCTGAGGTGGACTGGGCTGGGCTGCTGCCGGTGATACTGCCTGCGGCGGGCGCGCTGGTGCTGCTGATGGTCCGCTCGCTGGTGCCGAGCCGGCTGCTGCCGGCTGCGCTCGACGCGGCCTGGACGTTCGCGGTGGCGGTGGCGGGACTCGTAACGGTGGCAGTCCTGTGGCAGCGGGACGGCGAGATCAGGGCGTTCGGCGATCAGCTTGTGATGGACGGCCTGGCCCTGTTCGTGGCGGCGGTCGTCCTCGGCTCGGTGGCGCTGGTCGCCCCCACGCTTCCCCGGTACTGTCGGCGGGTAGGCGTCGCCACCACCGAGCTGTGCGTGCTGGTCCTGCTGGCCGCGGCCGGGGCGGTGGTCATGGCCGGCGCGGCCGATCTGATCGTGCTGTTCCTGGGGCTGGAAACGATGTCCATCGCGGCCTACGTCATGGCGGCGCTCAACCTGCGCCGGCTCGAGTCGCTGGAGGCGGGCCTCAAGTACTTCGTGCTCGGCGCCTTCTCCAGCGCGTTCCTGCTGTACGGGATCGCGCTCGTCTACGGCGCGACCGGCACCACCAACCTGCACGGGATCGGCCTCTATCTCGACACATTCATCGTGCTGCGCGACGGGATGCTGCTGGCGGGTGTGGCCATGCTGCTGGTGGGCCTGGGCTTCAAGGTCGCGGCCGTGCCGTTCCATGCGTGGGCGCCCGACGTGTACGTCGGCGCGCCGACGCCAGTGACGGCCTTGATGGCCTCGGCGGTGAAGGCGGCCGGGTTCGCGGCGCTGATCCGGGTGTTCGTGGAAGCGCTGGGGGCGCGGGCCGACGACTGGCAGCCAGCCGTGTTCGCCCTGGCCTGCGCCACGCTGGCGGTCGGATCCGTGCTGGCCGCGGTCCAAAGCGACGCCAAGCGCATCCTGGCTTACTCGTCCATCTCCCACGCGGGTTTCATGCTCGTCGGCGTGCAGGCGGCCTCCGATTCCGGCGTGGCCGCGGTGCTGTTCTACCTGGCCGCCTACGCAGTCATAGCGGTGGGAAGCTTCACCGTCGTGGCCGTGCTGTCCGGTCCGGGCGACGACCGCACCGGCCTGGCCTCGCTCGCCGGACTCGGCACCCGCAGGCCGGCGCTGGCCCTGGGGCTGACGATCCTGTTGCTGGCCCAGGCGGGGGTGCCGTTCACGTCGGGCTTCGTGGCCAAGTTCTCGGTCATATCGGCGGCGGTGGAGGCCCGCTCGTACTGGCTGGCCGTGGTGGCCATGGTTAGCGCCGTGGTCGCGGCTTTCGCCTACCTGCGAGTGGTGGTGGCCATGTACTTCGGCGACGCCGGTGACACGGATTCCGACGCCGCCGACACTTCGCCCGCGATGGGTCTGGGGGCCGCAGCAGTGGTCGTCGTGGCTGTGCTGTTGACCGTCGCCGCCGGCGTAGTCCCCGGATGGCTGGAGTCTGTCGCCAGCAGCGCCGCGGGCCTGTGACGGTCAACATCAACGCAATGCTCGCGTTGAGGCTCCATATCCGCGCATGAGCGCGATGATGCCGGACCGGGCCGCTGTGAGCCGCAAGGCCATAGTCATCATCGCTGGCCCCAACGGTGCCGGAAAGACGACCTTCGCGCTTGCATATCTGCGCATCGAGGCCATGGGCCTTGAATTCGTCAATGCCGATCTCATCGCGAGCGGCTTGGTACCTCTCGGATCCCGCCATGTCGACGTCCAAGCGGGCCGGTTGATGCTCGCCGAAATCGACACGCTCGTGGCCGAGGGCCGCAGCTTTGCGTTCGAGACGACGCTCGCAGGGCGCGGCTACCTTCGCCGGATCGATCAGTGGCGCTGCATGGGCTACCGGGTAACGCTGCTGTTCCTGTCGTTGCCGTCACCCGAGGTCGCCATTGAGCGGGTGCGACAGCGTGTGGCTCAGGGTGGCCACCACGTTCCCGACGATGTCGTGCGGCGGCGCTTCGATGCCGGGTTCGACAACTTCTTGCGCCTCTACACTGCTAGTGTCGATGGCTGGGTGCTGCTCGACAACACCGACCGGACGCCGGCCATCATTGAAACAGGGGGCGATCTTGACCTGCGTTGATCCAGACTCGACAGATGCGCAAGCCACTTCGATACACGGTGAGCAGTGGCATCGGGGCGTGCTGGACGCACTGACGAGGGCAGCCAAGCAAGCCCATCTGATCGCGTACCAGAAGGGCACCGGCGTCGTGACACGGCGCGATGGCAAGCTGGTGGTCGTCGCCCCCGACCCCGCCATGTACAAGGACCTGATCCCGCCACCCTTCGTGGAGAGTCCCCAGTCCTGAGCCGGAAGTGCGGGGACCGAGCGCGCGGGAGCGGTTCGAGGCGGCCGCAGCCGAGTTGGGCCTCGACATCGACGTTCGGAGATTCCCCCAGGCACCCACACTGCGGCCGAGGCGGCCGCAGCGGTGTGCTGCGAGTTGGGCCAGTTGGTCTTCATGGCGCTCTATTTCGTTGGCACGGTGATCCTTGGTGCGATCTATGGCGAGGTGTTAGGGCGGCGTCCTCCTCGTCGGCGCTGACCGCGCTCTCGTGGGACGCAGGCGGTGCTCGCCGGAGTTGACAAAGTGTCGCTCCTCCTCTTGGGCTCAACGCGCTCTGCTGACGGTGATCGCTGCGCGCTGTCTGAGCTGCGTGGAGTGCGGTGGCCAGCCACAGAAGGAGTGACACAATGTCGGTCGTGATCACGCCGGAGATGAAGGCCGCCTTTGAATCCGACGGCGTGGTGAGGGTCCCCGGCGCGGTGGGCGACGAATGGATCGATCGGATCCTCGAGGACGCGCAGCGCGAACTGGATGAACCCGGCCCGTGGGTGACCGACACGAACCCGGGCGGCTCGC
Source organism: Acidimicrobiales bacterium (assembly GCA_047515615.1). Taxonomy (GTDB): domain Bacteria; phylum Actinomycetota; class Acidimicrobiia; order Acidimicrobiales; family Aldehydirespiratoraceae; genus Aldehydirespirator. Next base: position 5,253 of record JAKZWH010000037.1, read on the forward strand.
AGGATCGGCTGTTCACCACCCGGTACCGCTGGCCGCACGAGCCGGTCATCCGGGACTTCGTGTTCTCGTCGCCCATCGCGGCGATGGCCGCGGCCCTCACCGGCTCATCGACGATGCGCTTCTACTTCGACCACCTGCTCGTCAAGGAGCCGCATACCGCGGCTCCCACCCCGTGGCATCAGGACATTGGGTACTGGCCGTTCCTGGGCAAGCAGATCGTCTCAGCTTGGGTGGCCGCCACCTCGAGCATGGTGAGTGGGAGCTCGCTGGAGTTCGTGAGGGGATCGCACCGCTGGGACGCCTACTACGCCCCGGAGTCGTTCGACGGCCAGGGGGGCTGGACCGAGGATTTCCAGGGTGAGGTGATGCCCGACATCGAGTCGGCTCGCAGCCACGACGACTGCCCCTACGACATCGTGGGGTTCGACGTGGAGCCCGGTGACGCCATCTTCTTCTCGGCTTGGATCATCCACGGCGCGCCACCGAACCAAGGCGCCGGGCGCCGGGTGGCGCTGTCCACCCGATGGCTGGGCGACGACGCCACCTGGTTCCCCCACCCCGGTTGCGATCCCACCATCACCCAGGCGGACACCACCGCGGTGCCCGGCGACTACCCCGCCGACGGTGAGCGTTTCCCGTTGGTGTACGAGGAGAGATAGGGCCGCGGCGACCAACCGGCAGCTGGCCCACGAGAGGCTCCGATGGTGCCTCCCGATGAGTTGCGCGATGAGGCGGTCGTGCTCCCGAGCGGTCCCATTTCTGGAGGGGTCATCGCGAGTATGTAGGCTCGGTAATCGATGCAGGGCCCGCAGGGAGGACCCGACGGTTGATTGAGTGGACCGGGGGCAAGAAGTACTACCAAGTCGGTCCCGTGGAAGTTCGCGCCCTGGACGG
>JAKZWH010000038.1:0-6444 GCA_047515615.1 Acidimicrobiales bacterium
CTTCTTTCAAGGCTTCGCTGTCGTTCAGGCTGGCGCCGATCAGGCGCTTCTCGCTGCGCTTGGCCCGGTAGGGCTTGGGGGCCACCGCGCCGAGCGAGACTCGGGCGTCGGCGATGGTGACACCGTCGGCGTCGAGCTCCAGCGACACAGCGGCCGAGCAAACCGCGAAATCGCCGGCGTAGAGCCTCAGCTTCTCGAACGCCGCCGGGCGGGACCGGGCCGCGGCGGGCACCTCCAGCATCGTCAGCAGTTCTCCGGTGGCCAGGTCGGGCTCGCCCGGCCCCGCGTAGAGCTCGTCGATCGCCCGGCGCCGAGGCGGCTTGGACCCCGGCGGCACGCTGTGGGCGATGGCGTCGAGGGCCAGCAGGCCTGTGGCCAGGTCCGACGGGGTGACGGCCTGGCAGCGGTGGCCACCGATCACGGCGTGATGGAACCGATTGTCGCCCAGAACCGCGTAGCACGGGCGCGTCCAGCCGCCCCGCTTGTAGCAGTCGAATCCGTTGCGGTAGAAGCCGCAGCGCTTGTCCTGCAGCAGGTTGCCGCCCGCGGTGGCCAGCTCCCGGATCTGGTGGGTGGCGAGCTCTTCCAGCAGATCGGCCAGCATCGCGTCGCCCGGGCTGGCAGCCGGCGCCGACATCCGGTGCCGCAGATCCTCCAGAGTGACCGCGGCGCCTATGTGAAGATCGCCCTCCGGGGTCTCCTCGAGGCCACGCAGCTCTCGGATCGACGTGGTGTCGATCAGGCGCACCGGCGACCTCAGCCCCTGCTGGCGGGCGACGAGCAGGTCGGTGCCGCCCGCGATGTAGTCGGCTCCGCCCGCCCCCGACACCGACGCGTCGAGGGCGCGGTGCACAGTGTCGGGCCGCTCGATGGCCTGTACGTCGAGCGGGGGCGGCTGCGGACTGTGGCGGCCGCGCCGGAGGACGAGTCGGGCCGGGCCGCGTCGGGGCTCTGAACCGTCGCGCCGCCGCCGCGCCCAGCGGGTGCCGGTGCGGTGCAGGAACCGGAACAGGCCGCGGTCGTAGAGCTTGCGAATCAGGTCGGTCCACATTCGATGAACGGAGAACGCCGAGTTCAGCGGCCGATGCCGGGCGATCTGAGCCGTCGACGAATCAGGATTCAAGTGTCGGAGGAGCTTCTCGGGAGTGATGGGCACCTCCCGGACCCTCACACCGGTGGCGTGGGCCACCGCGTTAGCTACCGCGGCCGGGGCGGGGACTACGCCGATCTCGCCGATGCCCTTGGCTCCGTAGGGCCCGGCCGGGTCGTGCCCGTCGAGCAGGATGGCCCGGACGGGCGGGAGGTCCGAAGCCCGGGGCGCCCGGTAGTCCAGCAAGCTGGGGTTCACCAGACGGCCCTGCTCGTAGACCAGCTCCTCGCTGAGCGCCGCCCCCAGCCCCATGGTCATGGCGCCGACCGCCTGGCCTTCCGCGGCAGCGGGATTCAGCGCGGCACCCGAGTCGTGCACCGTCACCGCGTCGAGCACCCTCACCAGGCCGGTGGCGTAGTCGACCTCCACCTCCACGGCCTGCACGCAGAACGAATAGGCGGGCGAGAAGTGGCCCAGGCCATGCACCTTATCCATCTTGTCAACGTCGGTCAGGTAGCTGCCCTCCACCCGCAGGCACCCGTCGACCGTGCCCTCGGCGAAGGCCACGATGTCGCCCAACGACACCGCGTCGGCGCCGCAGCGGGCCTCGCCCTCCACCAACTGCACCTGGGCCGGATCGGTGCCGAACTTGGCCGCCGCGGCGGCTTTCAGGGTCTCGGCCGCCCCTCGGGCTGCAGCCGCGGTGGCGTGGCCGCTCCACACCGTGCCCCGCGACGACCACGCCCCCAGGTCCTGTGGGGCGTCGTGGCTGTCCATCATGGTCACCGACACGTCGTCGAAGTCGAGGCCCAGCTCGGTGGCTGCGATCTGGCGCAGCAGCGCGGCTTGGCCGGTGCCGGCGTCGGCGCCCGCGAAGCACACCCGGGCGCGCCCGTCGTCGTAGACCTCGACCGCAGCCTCGCTCAGCTCGGAGTGCTCGAAGGCGTTGGCCCCCGACACGTGCACCGCGGCGGCCAGACCCACCCCTCGCCCGCGGCCGCCCCGCGCCCGCTTGGCGTCCCAGCCGATCTCATCGCGGGCCCGCTGGAGGCACTCGGCGAGTCGGGCTGATCCGAGGCGCCAGCCGGTGAGGGTCACATCGCCGCTGCTGGGAGCGTTCTGCAGGCGCAGATCGATGGGGTCGAGGCCCAGCTCGTCGGCCAGCTCGTCGATCTGCGACTCGGTCGCGAAGGTCACCTGAGGGTTGCCGTAGCCCCGGAACGACGCCCCGGGCTGCTTGTTGGTGTAGACGAGCGACACGTCCGTCTCACAGCCGCCCAGGCGGTACGGGCCCGCGGCCAGCATGGTGGCGTAGATCGCCACCGACGGCCCGGCGTGGTTGTAGGCGCCGTTGTCCACTGTCAGCTTGCAGTCGCGGTGGGTGAGCGTGCCGTCTCGCCGGGCACCGGTGGTGAGGTCGATGCGGAAGGCGTGCCGGACCGCGGTCGCCGCGAACTCCTCGTCGCGGTCGAGCACCAGTCGCACGGGGCGCTTGGTCTTGATCGCCAGCGCGGCTGCGATCACCTCGTGGCAGCCGGCCTTGGCCTTGGCGCCGAAGCCGCCGCCCACGGCCACCGGGTGGGTGCGGATCTGCTCGGGGCGCAGGTCGAGCATGTGGGCGACCTCCTTGCGCACGAAGTAGGGCGCCTGCGTGGAAACCCACAGATCGAGGTGCTTGCGGGTCGGATCCCATCGGGCGACAACCGAGTGCGGCTCCAGGCAGACGTGCGCCGCGGGCGCATAGACGTAGGTGCCGCTGACGGAGGCGTCGGCCTCGGACCGGGCGGTGGCGGGGTCGCCGTAGGCCCGCGTTGTCTGCAGGGCCAGGTTGCCCGCGACCTCGTCGTGGACCCTGGCCGCTTCGGCCAGCCGGGCGGCGTAGGGGGTGAACACGCCGTCCAGCGGCCGGTAGTCGACTTCGATCAGGTCGAGCGCAGCGTCGGCGGCGGCCCGGGTGTGGGCCGCCACCGCGGCCACCTCCTCCCCGACGAAGCGGACGCGCCCCCGTGCCAGCGCGCCGCGGTCCCGGAACGGCTCCCCGAGGTGCAGGTAGGTGTGGTCGGGCAGGTCGTCGGCGGTGATCACCGCGACCACGCCGCTGCGGGCCGCGGCCCGGGCGGTGTCGATGCTGCGGACCTCCGCGCGGGGGTGGGGGCTGCGCAGGATCCGGGCCTCGAGCATCCCGGGGAGCTTCACGTCGGTCGTGTAGACGGCCGTCCCCGAGGTCCGCTCGTCCCATTCGTTGGGCCGGACCCGCTGGCCGATAACCGTCAACGGTCGCTCCCCATCATGTCGGCATCATGTCGGCGGCGGCATCGGCCACCGCCGCGACAATGCCGCTGTAGCCGGTGCAGCGGCAGAAGTTCCCGCCGAGCGCCCGCCCGATGGCGTCGCGGTCGGATCCGTCGCACTCGCCGGTGGCGATGAGCTGGTAGGCCCGCACCACCAGTCCAGGCGTGCAGTAGCCGCACTGGAGCCCGCCCCGGTCGGCGAAGGCCTGCCGCAGGCGGGCTGCGTCGGCGGCTATGCCCTCAACCGTTCGCACCGGCTCGTCCACCCGTGCCGCCAGCACCAGACAGGACGGCACGGCCCGGTCGCCCACCAGCACGGTGCACGCTCCGCAGTCGCCCCGGCCGCAGGCCTCCTTGGTGCCGATGAGCTCCAGGTGGTCGCGCAGCACATCCAGGAGCCTGGTTGCCGGGCCTGTGTCGACCGTTGTCGGGGACTCGTTGACGACCAGGCGGACGATCACACCCCGCGACTGTAATGGCCAGCGGATTCAGGCGTTTGCGGCGCCAGCCTCCTCGGCGGCCCGGTAGCGCTCTATCAGCCACTCCGCGAGCTGCGAGCGGAAGAAGTCCTGGCGGCTCAGCGGACCCTGGGGCGCGAAGCGCGACGCCATGCCGCGCTGGCTGGCCACCGCCACCGGCATGTCCTGGTCGAAGAAGAGCTCCACGCCCCTGGCGTGTTGCTCGAAGAGGTGCTCAAACAGCTTCAGTTTGATCGTGGACTCCGGGAACAGGAAGCCGGACGTCATGATCGATGCGCCCGCACCGGCAGGCTGCACGGCCAGCCAGTGGGCCGAGTCGCTATGACAGCCGATGAGCAGGGTGGGCGCCACGTAGAGGTACACGACATCCCAGCGGTCGTCTTCGCCCAGCGTCGCAATGGGCGGGAACAGCGCTGACTGGGTGGGGTTCATGCCCCGATCCTTGAAGCCGGTGCGCCCCTTGCCCCCGATCCCGATCGATCCCGGCTCGAGGGCCGGGAAGGTTCCGGCCAGGAGGGTCTCGTTACTGGTGTCGACCTCGGAGAAGTCGTAGAGGGAGGCGTGCAGCCGCAGCGAGTGGTAGGCGTCCATGAAGTTCTCCGCGAAGACCTTCCAGTTGAACGGCATCTCCAGGCGCTCGGGCTCGGTGGTGACCATCTGGTCTAGGCAGTGGTTGGCCAGCATCTCGTCGAAGGCCGCCAGCCTCGGGCTCAGGGGGACGGGGTCCGCCGCGAGCGAGCAGAACACGAAGCCCTGCCATTCCTCCACCGCAAGCTGGGGCAGGGAGATCTCTGTGCGCACAAAGCCGGGGCGCTGGTGCATCTCGGGCGCACCGATCAGCCGGCCGTCGAGGTCGTAGGTCCACCAGTGGTAGGGGCAGCGGAAGTTGCGGGTCGAGCCGGTGCACTCCGGCGGCGGGTCGAACCACTCATCCTTGGGCCGCTCGGCCGGCGCGGTGATGCACATGGCCCGGTGCTGGCATATCGAAGACATCACGTTGATCCGGCCATCGCGGTTGCGCACCACGATCACGGGCTCTTCGCCCAGCAGGGTGGCCGTGAAGTAGTCGCCCGGTTCGGGGATCTGGCTGGAGCGACCCACACACAGCCATTCGGTGTCGAAGACGGCTGCCTTCTCGAACCGGTAGAAGCCGGCGTCGGTGTAGCACGCGGGCGGCAGGCCGATGGCGACGTCGACGGGCCGGGCCGCGGGCTCGATGTCCTCCAGCGGTACAGGGCTACGAAGCGGAGCCATCCGCGCCTCCTAGAGGTTGCGGGAGGCCACGCTAGCGCGCAGCGCGCAGCTGTCCGGAAGGGGGGCTCCAGAATCTCTCACGACTGGCTCCGCTCGGCAGGACAGCGGGGCCGCGGCGGTGCTATGGTCGCCGCTGTATACAGGCCCCGGTGGCGCAGTCGCCGGGGCGCAAGCGGTTCCACACTGGAGGGAACATGAGACGATATTCGTTCAGATGGCTCGCAGCAGCGGTCGCGGTCTTCGCACTGATTGCGGCTTCCTGCGGCGACGACGACGAAGAAGCCGCCCCGGACACCAGCGCGGCGGATGCCGCTGCTCTAGAGCAGGCTCAGGCCGATGCCGCCTCCGCTCAGGCCGATGCCGACGCGGCCGACGCTGCCGCCGAGGCGGCTGCCGCCAAGGCAGCCGAGGCCGAGGCGGCCCTCGATGCTGCCATGGCCGAGGCCGAGGGGGCCGTAGACCCCGGGGTCGTCGCCGGGCTAGAGGCGCAACTCGAAGCGGCTCAGGCCGAAGCGGCCGCCGCCATGGAAGAGGCCGAGACGGCTCAGGCCGAAGCGGCCGCCTCCATGGAAGAGGCCGAAGCGGCTGCTGCCGCGGCCGAGGCGGCTCAGGCCGAAGCGGCCGAGGCCGTGGAGCCCGAGGAGGTCGACCCGCTGGACATCAACGGCGACGGCCAGGTGACCGTCGGCGTGGCTACCGCCGGTCCCCGAGATGACGGCGCCTTCTACCAGGAACTGGTTAATTTGGCCATCGAGTTCTCCGCGGCCAACGGCTGGGCGGATCCGGTCATCATTGACAATGTCGAGCCGGCTGTCGCCTTCAACGAGCTCGAGAACCTGGTCGCCCAGGGTGTCGATATCGTGGCCATCGGCTCGGGCGAGCTCTCCGACGCGGTTCCCGACATGATCGCGAAGTACCCCGACCTCATCTGGTACTGCAACTGCGGTGCCGGTTACCCGCAGACTGAGGGCCTCATCACAAGCCGCGACGACGGGGCCCAGATCGAGTACGCCGCCGGCTACGCCACCGGTCTGCTCCTCAAGGAGCGGGGCGGCGACACGGCGTACATGATCGGTTGCTGCGACCTTGGATTCGAGGTCGAGACCGAGCTGGCCTTCCGGCTGGGCCTCAGGGACGTGGATCCCAGTTACGACGTGATCTACACCCCCACCGGCAACTTCCCCTTCGACTTCGACAACGTGGCGGGCGCCACCGAAGCGTTCAACGTCGCTCTCGACGCCGGCATGGATGCCGTGTATCCATACCTGGGCGGCGCCCACGAGCCGCTGGTTCAGCTGGCCAACCAGCACGATGTCATCGTGATGAGCGC
>JAKZWH010000039.1:0-7293 GCA_047515615.1 Acidimicrobiales bacterium
GCATCCACTCGCCGGGCAGGGCGTTCCACCAGAAGAGGGGAAGGATGGCGGTCGGGACGGCCAGGTTGCCCACCACGCGCAGGTCCCATCCCTCCATCTCGGCCTTGCCCAGCACCACGAAGAACAGCCCGTAGAACACGAAGAGTCCAGCGAGGACCACATCTCCGCCTTCCAGCGGTCGAGCCCACATGATGTAGACGGCCTGGACCAGGTTGAGCACGCCGACCACCAAGGATGCATGGCCGATGCCGACCAGCGGGTTCTTTCCGTCCCTCTCGTCGGCACCAACGCCGAGGAAATACAGGGCGTTGAGCCAAACCACCAAACCAGTAGCTATGAAGACAATAGTGATAGGAGGCATACGGTGCCTTTCATCCATCCATCCGACATCTCGGATGAGATGTCTTCATGTCGTAACCTAAATGGTGGACAGGGGCGCGTCAAGCGTGGGAACCGACTCGTAGAGCCCGGCTACGAGGATCTTTCGACGTAATCACCGTGGCCGTCGTGGTCGCCGTCACCGTGGCCGTGGTGGTGGTCGCCGTGGTCGTGGCCCGTCGGGCGGGCCGCGTATGCGGCCGCGAGCTCGTCCACCTCGGGCTCCGCGACAATCTCAAGCTCCGACACGACCGACTCGAGCGCCTCCTGCCAACGCTCGTAGTACCGGTACTCTCCCACCGGATCCAACTCCCAGCGCTGCACCGCGGCGATGAGATGGTCGCGGAAGTCGTCCCAGCTGAAGTGGCCGCCATCCACCAGGGCCATGGCCATGGCGAAGCTCCGACCCTCCCACGGCGCGTCGAACACGAGCTCGCCGTTGAGCCGGGGAGGAGCGGCGGGGCCTTCGATGTCGAGCGTCAGAGCCACCGGTGCCTGCTCAGCCTCCGCTGACCTTGGCCACTCCCACCATGGCGTCTCGAGTCACGAGTGCGGCCAGATCGTCCTCGGAAAGATCCTCGGTGCCTTCGGGACGCCGGGGCAGCACGAGGTAACGGTTCTCTGCACTGGAGTCCCAGACCCGCACCTCCACGCCGTCTTCGAGGTCGAGGCCCATCTCCCGCAGCAGGGTGCGGGGCTCGCGCACCATGCGGCTCCGGTAGGCCGGGTCCTTGTACCACTCGGGCGGCAGGCCCAGTACCGGCCACGGATAGCACGAGCACAGCGTGCAAACCACCACGTTGTGCACGTCGTCGGAGTTCTCGACCACCACGATGTGCTCGCCCTGGGGGCCGGTGAAGCCCATCTCCTTGATCGCCCCGGTGCCGTCGGCGAGCAGGTGTTGGCGGTAGTTGTCGTCGACCCAGGCCTTGGCCACCACCTTGGCGCCGTTCATGGGGCCGACATCGTTGACGAAGCGGTTTATGAAGCCGTCGAGCACCGCTGACTTGACGAGGCCGCGCTCGGTCAGCAGGGACTCCAGGGCCTCGGCCCGCACTGCGGGCGGAGGCCGGTCCTTGGTGTGGGTGTGCTCAGCCATCTAGGTCGCCTCCAGGTAGCTCTCGAAGAGATCGATTCGAAGTTTGGCCGCCTCCGCGCCGGGACCCCAAAGCTCGGTCGAGTCGAACTCCACCGTGTACACGTGCTGGGGGTTCTCGCCCGCAAAGTGGGCGTTGGTGTCGGGCAGCAGCGCTGACGGGCGCAGGGCGTGGACCGTGCCGCTGCGACCGCGGACATAAGCGGGCAGGCGGGTGTGCCCGCCTGTGCGCATGTCCTTGGCTCGCACCCGGTCCCCAGGTGAGAAGGCCGGAGGGTCGTCGATCTCGCGCAGCGACCCGGGGCCGCCCCGCTCATAAACCGGCTTGTGCGCCTCGACGCCGGCCGGCTCCTCGACCGACTCCCCCATCAGGCTCCGGGCTCTGGCCTCCACCGCGCCGGGAGGGAGCACCCCGCTGTCGACCAGCAGTGTCTCAGCGCACGCCAGCCAGCGCCCGTAGTAGCCGTCGCCCAGATATTCGTAGGGGTGCAGGCGCTCGAGGCCGTGGCGGAAGGCATCGAGGTTGGTCCCCGACAGACCCATCGACATCGCCCCCATGGCGAAGGCGCGGCCGTACCAGCCCTCGCGGAACACCGGCTCGTCAGGGTCGATGGCCACGGTGCCCCAACCCTGCATTCCCCCCATGTCGTGTATGCCGTCCATCGGAGCCTCCCCGTAGATCGATTCTTCAGCCGGTGGCCCGGTGGGTCAACTATAAGACAGCGACGAGTCGCAAGGGAAATGCAGAGCTGCCGCGCTCCAAGCGCAATCGTGAGGGGAGCCGGACTCGAAGGCTCAGGGCGCGCCGGCCAGCTCGCGGGCCCGGGACACCAGCCTCTCCTCGGCGCGGGCGTAGCGCTCTTGCGCCTCGACCGCGGTGGCCCGCAGTCGGGCCGCGTGGTCGGAGAACTCCTCGGCCATCGACCTCACCTCGCCGGGCGCGGCCCCGCCCGTGGCCCGCCGGGTGGCCACGATCCGGCGAGGGTCCAGGGCCTCGGCCAGCGCCGCAGCGTCGAGTCCGAGCCGCCGCCCGCAGACCTCCTCGGCCGCGTCGTCGAGCATCTCGGAGGTGATGTCCAGCCCGCGGAGCCCCTCGCGGCTGGCGGCCCGCACGGCCCGCCCCACCACGTGGTACGCGGTGCGGTAGTCGACGCCGGTGGCCACCATCACGTACTCGGCCAGGTCGGTGGCCTGGGTGAAGCCGCGTTCGAGCTCGGACCACATTCGCGCCGAGTTCACCGTCAGGGTTCTCACCACCCCGGCCGTCAGGGCGCTCACCCGGATGGTGAAGTCCAGCGCCCTCGGGATCTCCCCGTAGGCGAAGATGAGGTTGTCGCTGCGGGCCGACGGGCTCTTGACCACGGCCAGGAACCCGCTCATCCGGCCTATCAGCACGCCGCTGGCCCCCCGGATGATGGACAGGGAGTAGGGGTTGCGCTTCTGGGGCATCAGCACCGACGCCCGGGTGAACGGTCCGGCCAGGTCGACGTAGTCGAACTCCTGGCTCGACCAGATCTCGAGGTCCTCGGCCAGCTTGGCCTGGTTGGCGATCATGCTCGCCGCGGTGGCCAGCAGGTCGATGAAGACGTCGGTCTGCCACATGGCGTCGCGGGTGTGGGCGATCACGCCGTCGAATCCCAGATCGCCGGCGATGGCGCCCCGGTCGTCGAGCAGCCGGCTGCCGTTGACGCAGCCCGCGCCGCCCGGGCTGGTGTTGACCTGCTCGAGGGCGGCTAAGAACCGATCACCGTCGCGCAGGGCGGGCGGGACGAACGCCAGCAGGTAGTGGCCGAAGGTGGACGGCTGGGCCTGCTGGAGGTAGGTCTGGTCGCCCATGAACGTCTCGGCATGGTCGGCGGCCACCGAGGCCGCCGTCGACGCGAAGTCGGCTCCGACCTCGATGAGCCGCGCCGTCTGAGAGCGCAGCAGCAGCCGCAGCGCCACCCGGGCGGCCTCCCGGCGGGGGCGGCCGGCGTGGAGCCATCCGGCCGAGTCGCCGATCTGTTCCACGAAGTGGCGCTCCCGCGAGTTGTAGACCTCCCCGAAGGCGGAGTCGTAGGGGAAGTCGGCCGGGTCGGTGCCATAGGCGTCCAGCAGCACCTTCAGGAGGTCGGCTGCGGCCGGCTGGGGTATGAGGCCCCGGTTCCGCAGGTCCAGCACATGGCCGAGATCGGCGAGGTTCAGGCCGTGGTGCAGCAGCGGAGCGTCGGCGATCTCCCACGCGAAGCCGGCGTCGATCAGCTCCGGCGCCGGCGCCTCCGACGACGGCCCCGCCAGCCGCGGGCCGCGCCCGGATTCCTGCCGATCCCCCGTCATCGGTCGGATCGCATGAAGTCGGATCGCGTGAAGTCGGATCGCATGAAGGAGGTCACACCCCGCGATGATCGTCGGCCTGGGAGGCATGCCAGCGCAGGACCCGCTTCTCGACCGCGATGAGCAACAACACGAAGGCGACGCCGATGAAGGCCAGCACGAAGACGCTGCCCCACAGCTGATCGACGAGCAGCCGGGATTGGGCCACCCGGGCCGCGTTCCCCAGCCCGTCCTTGGAGTTGAAGAACTCGCCGACGACCGCTCCCACCAGCGCCAAGCCGACGCAGATCCGGCCCGCGGCGAACAGGTACGGCAGCGAGTGCGGGATTCGAAGCCGCCAGTAGATCTCCCAGCGGCTGGCGTTCACAGAGCGCAGCAGCTCATGGGTCTCCGCGTCGATCGAGCGAAGCCCGACGAGCGCGTTGGCGACGAACGGAACCCAGGCGAACAGCATGGCCGTCAGGATCTTCGGCCAAGAGGAGAACCCGAACCACAGCAGGAAGATCGGCACCAGCACCGCCACGGGCGTCGACTGCATGAGCACGATCACCGGCATGGTCGCCCGCTCGACGAAATGGGAGTGCGCCATCCACGTGGCCACGAAGAGGGCAGCGAAGAAGGCGATGCAGAACCCCCAGAACGCCTCCTGCACCGTGACCCACCCGTTCTGCGCGTAGAAGCCGGGATTCTCGACCACATGGCGGATCACGTCTGAGGGAAGCGGCAGCGTGAGCGGCCGCAGGTTGCGGACCTGGACGTATAGCTCCCAGCCCACGAAGAACGCCGTCAGGCCGGCGAAGGGTGCGATCAACAGAACCGCCCGGCGCACGGGCCGGCGGGGCACGTCGGGCGGCAACTCCGCGATCTCCTCGTCGGCTACACCGGCCCCATCGGGGCTGCCGGCGTGCTCCCGCGCCTGGAGCGGCTCCTGCGAAGGGGGGACGCGGCGGCCCATCAGTTCGACCAACCCTGCCTGAGCGCGGCCCGGACCTCGGCCAGGACGTGGTGATAGTCGTCGCTGTCCTCCACGTCGGCGTGGCGCGGCCTCGCCAGCGGGACATCGACGACCTTGGTGACGCGCCCCGGCCGGGCACCCAGCACAGCCACGCGGTCCGAGAGCACCACCGCCTCGGGGATCGAGTGCGTCACGAACAGCACGGTGCTGCCGACCCGCTCCCACAGGTCGAGCAGCAGATACCGCATGTCGGCCCGGGTGATCTCGTCGAGGGCCGAGAACGGCTCGTCCATCAACAGCACGGGCGCGCCGAGAGCGAAGGCCCGGGCGATGCTCACCCGCTGCTGCAAGCCTCCGCTCAGCTCCCGGGGCAGCGAATCCAGGAAAGGGGTCAGCCCGATCTCGTCGAGCATCCCGAGCTGGTCTTCGGCTGACATGCCGGGATTGCCGGTCCGGCGGTTGACGTCGGAGAGCAGCGACACGTTCCTGCGCACCGTCCGCCACGGCAGCAGGGCCGGGTGCTGGGGGACGAAGCCGTAGCGCTTCTGCTGGCGGGCCTCCGCCGGCGACTGGCGGTTGACGACCACCGTGCCGCGGTCAGGCTCGAGGAGCCCCCCGGCCAGGCGAAGCATGGTGGACTTGCCGCAGCCGGAGGGCCCGATGAGGCTGACGAACTCCGACTGGCGCACGTCCAGACTCACTCTCGACAGGGCATGGACGAGCCGGTCCCTGCGTCTGAACCACTTCGACACCGCCTCGAAGCTGACGGCCGGGGCGGTCACCACATGCACATCCCACCGGTCACGTTGATGGCCTGGCCCGTCATGTAGCTCCCGTCGTCTGACGCCAAGAAGGCGACGGCGGAGGCTACGTCGCCGGGATCGCCCAGCCGACCGAGCGGGCTCTTCGCCGTCCAGGCCGCGATCTGGTCAGCGGTGCGGGTGCTGGCGCCCATCTCTGTGAGGACATAGCCGGGGCAGACCGCGTTCACCGTCACGCCGTGGGGGCCCAGCTCCATGGCCGCGATCCGGCTGAGCGCTACCACCGCCGCCTTGGACGCCGCGTAGGCCGCCTCCCCCGGCGTGCCCAGCTTGGCCGCCATCGACGCCACGTTCACGATCCGGCCGCCGGCGCCGGCCGCGACCATGGCCGGCGCCAGCGCCTGGATGACCACCACCATGGAGCGCACGTTGACCACTTGCACGCGATCCCACTCCTCGAGCGTCATCTCCAGCAGCGGCGTCTTGGAGAACACGCCCGCGTTGTTCACCACCAGCCAATAGGGCCCGTCCTCAGCGCCTGCTGAAAGCGCTCGCCTGGTCTGGGCTGCGTCGGCCAGGTCGACAACGAGGCTGGCGGCTCCCAGGTCGCGGGCGACACCCTCGACGGCGGGGTCGACATCGAGCAGAGCGGCCTGCATGCCCTCTTCGATCAGCCGCTGCGCTATCCGGCGACCGATCCCCCTCGCCGCGCCGGTGACGAGGCAGCGGCGCCCCCGGAGCCCCTCAGCCATGCGGAGGTCGGAACCCTCGACTGTTACGCGACCGGATCAGAGCCGAGGACCTGAGCCCGAAAGCCAGGGTCGCTGAGCAGATCCTTCACGGTGTGGACGATGGCCTGGGTGTGGGCGTCGATCTCGAGGTTGACTGAGTCGCCGACGCTCACCCGGCCAAGCGTCGTCCGCTCCAGCGTCTCGGGGATCAAGCTGACCGCGATCCGATGGCCGTCGCGGTCCACCCCCGAGATCGTGAGGCTGGCACCGTCGAGCGCGACCCACCCCTTCCACAGCAGGTAGGGCATGAGCGACGCATCGACGTCGAACCACAGGGTGCGGTTGTCGCCCTCCGCGATGATCTCGCACACCGTGGCCGTTGCCGCCACATGGCCGGACAGGACATGGCCTCCCAGTTCGTCTCCGAAGCGCAGCGAACGCTCGATGTTGATGCGGTCGCCAGCCGACAGCGAACCGAGGTTCGTCCGATGCATCGTCTCTGCGATCACATCGAATCGCACCCGCGAGCCGTCGATGCCCGAGACGGTCAGGCACGTCCCGTTGTTGGCCACGCTCGCGCCGGCCTGCAGTCCGTCAGCATGGGGTCCGAGGTCGACGGTGAGACGGCAAATCCCCTCAGCCGTCTCGACGTCGACTACCTGGCCCATCCCCTGGACGATCCCGGTGAACATGCCGTGCGCCCCCGCTGGTCGGTGCGGCTGTGCCGATCAGTGATCCTGATCCGCTCGGAGGGTGTCAGGGTCCCGGCCAGATCAGCGTGGTCCCGTCGTAGACGCCTGCGGCTATGTCGGCGTTCACCATGGACTGCCAGTCGGGCGTCGACTCGAACACCCCGGCCTGCACCAAGGCGTCGATCTCGGCTCCGAAGAGGTCGAGATCGGGGATTCCCACACCGACGCCGGCCGGGGCCAGGTCGGCGATGAGAGCGGACTCGACACCCCAGCGGTAGCGCTCAGCCTCCATGGCCAGGTACAGCGGGTTGCCGGCCGCGTCGATCAGCTCGAACGCATTCTCCACCGCGACGTCCGGGTTCGCGGC
>JAKZWH010000040.1:0-3791 GCA_047515615.1 Acidimicrobiales bacterium
GTGGGGCTGCCAGAAGGCGCCCACAAGGTTCTTCCCCTCCGCCAGGTTGACGCCGGTCTTTCCCCCGATGGCCGCATCCACCTGGGCCAGCAGCGTCGTGGGCACCGACACGTAGCGGATGCCGCGGTGGTAGACCGCGGCCACGAAGCCCGCGAGATCGGTGACCACCCCGCCGCCGACGGCCACGATCACGTCGGATCGCGTGAACCCCGCTGCCGACAAGACCCGGCACAGACGCTCGACCTCGGCCAGCGACTTGGCCTCCTCGCCGTCGGGCACCTCCAGCACGGACTGGTCCAAGCCGCTGTCGACGGCCCAGCCGACGTTGGCCTGGGTGATGACGGCCGCCCGGCGAGCGCCGGCTGGCATGGCCGAGCCCAGGCGCGCCCGCGCTCCCGCTCCCACGTGGACGTCGTAGGAGCGATCGCCCAAGTCGACGGTCACGACATGGTCATTCGGGGCGGCTGGCGGCACCCGAGCAGCCTACCGACGCCCCGGTGAGGCCCTTGGCCCATGGCCCATGGCCGCAGCGCGGTCGCCGGCCAGCCTCCTGCAGAATGTCAACCGCACTCTGGGGAATCCGGCCGGGTTCATCAAGGCAGCAGAGCCTCCGGGAACAGCACCGCGATCATCGTGCCTGCGGCCAGGGCAGGGCCGAACGGGAAGGCGGTGTCGAGCAGCCCCACCAGCGGCGGCGAGGCCGGCCCGCGGCCGGAATCGGGCAGGGGTTCCAGGCCCCTCCGGCGCAGCAGGGCCAACACCAGGCCCATGGCCAAGCCGATCAGGCAGCTCAGCAGCAGGGCCTGGGCGGCGAGGCCCACCACCGCCCACCAGTCCTGGTGGACGGCGGCCGCCGTCCAGCCGATGTGCAGGCCGAGTAGCGGGCCGAGCTTCACGTCGCCGAAGCCGAGGCCGC
Source organism: Acidimicrobiales bacterium (assembly GCA_047515615.1). Classification (GTDB taxonomy): domain Bacteria; phylum Actinomycetota; class Acidimicrobiia; order Acidimicrobiales; family Aldehydirespiratoraceae; genus Aldehydirespirator. Next base: position 917 of record JAKZWH010000040.1, read on the forward strand.
TGGGTCGCAGCTCGTGGGCGACCCACATCACCGCGCCGTAGCCGAGCGCCGCGGCCACAGCCGAAGCGAGGGCACCCGGCCGGCCCGTGGCGATCGACGCGGCCCCGATCGCGGCCAGACTCGCGATCGACGCCGGGAAGGTGATGATGTCGGGCAGCCGGCAGGAACGCCAGTCGACGACCGACAGCGTCACCAGCGACACTGCGGCCACCAGCGGCGGGATCGTGTTCCAGCCCACGCCGAATCGGGCCACCACCGCCACCAGCAAGAACGCCATCGACAACTCAAGCAATCCGGCGCGGCGGCGAGCACCCCGGCGCGGGGCGAAGCGATCCGCCACCACAGCCGCCAGCCGCCCCGCAGCCACACCACCGAAGAGAGCCGAGACGAGCGCGACCGCGTTCACCCTCCGACGATAGGGACCGGGTGCGCGGGCCTTGCCTCCGTCTTCACCAGCTGCAGCCGACCGGGACCCGGCCCGCCGCGACTTCCGCCGCCCTCGCGGGCTGCAGCCGGCAGGGACCCGGCGCAGCCGCCCTCAGGAGTTTCGGAGCGCGGCCTGGCGCATTACCTCCACCGGTGCCTTCGTGCCGGTCCACAACTCGAAGGCCGCCGCGGCCTGGTATGCCAGCATCGACAGGCCGTTGTGAGCCTCCACGCCCCGCTGGCGCAAGGCGACCAGCCAGGCAGTCTCGATTGGCTCATACACGAGGTCCACCGCAACTTGGCCGGGTCGCAGCAGGGTCGGGTCGCAGGGCATCGCTGGGTCGGCGCCCATGCCGACCGAGGTCGCGTTCACCACAACATCCGCGGCGGCGATGTCGTCCATCGTCCCAACGCGGCCTGGCCGCCCCGCCCGGCTCGCGACATTGGCGATTGACGCCGCGGCTTCAGCCTTGGCCTGCGTGCGGTTGATCACGGCCACATCGGCCGCTCCCGCAGCGGCCAGCCCCCACGCCACCGCCCGGGCTGCACCGCCGCCTCCCATCAACGCCACCCGAAGGCCCTCCGCCGAGACGCCCGCGTCGGCGCGCAGTCCGGCGATGAAGCCGGCCGCGTCGGTGTTGGCCGCATGCACGCGACCGTCGCCCAGCGGCACCATGCAGTTCGCCGCCCCCAGGATCTCGACCTCCTCGTCGACGGAGTCCGCGGCTGCGGCGACCTCCGCCTTCAGGGGCATGGTCACCGACATCCCGGCCAGGCCCAGAACCCTCATCGCGTCCAGGGCTTCGGCGCCCTTGCCGGCGGGAACCTCGAAGGCGGTGAACGCCCAGTCGATACCGGCCGCCGCGAACGCGGCGTTGTGGATGGCCGGCGAGCGAGAGTGACGCACCGGGTCGCCGATCACCGCCGCCATCCGCAGTCCCGACATCAGAAGCCCCGCGGATAGGTGTCAACGCCTCGCAGTGCGGCGTTGCGTTTCCCGCTCTTGTTCGCTGCGCTCACGGGCCGCTCGGGCCGTGTTTCCCGCTCTTGTTCGCTGCGCTCACGGGCCGCTCGGGCCACGGCCTCGCTCGGCGCCTCGCGAATGTCCTCATGAATCGCTCCCTATCCGCTCGGCCTCTTAGCAGTACTCGAGCTCGCGGCAGACCTGCACGTACTCCAGGTGCTCCTCGTAGGTCACCGAGAAGTGGTGGGCGCCACGGACTCCGTCCTCGTCGGTGAGGACATAGAAGAGCCAATCCCCGTCGGTGGGCTGAAGCGCGGCGAGCAGCGACGCCTCGCCCGGAGCCGATATCGGGGTGGGCGGGAGACCGGTCGCCACCCGGGTGTTCCAAGGGGACTCCCGGGCGATGTCGGCGGAGGTCAGGTCGGCACACGACTTGGCGGCCGCGTAGCACGCGGTGGCGTCGATGTCGAGGCGCATGCCCTCGGCCAGCCGGTTGTAGATCACCCGGGCGATCTTGGCCCGGTCCGGCTGCACCAGGGCCTCCTCCTCGATGAGGCTGGCCACGATGACGACCTGATAGGGGTTGAGGCCCAGATCGACGATGTCGGGGTGGGTTCCGGGATCCTCAAGCAGGCGAGCGAAGCGACGGTCGAACTCATCTGACATCCTCAGCAGGAAGCCGTGCTCGTCGGTGAGGTCGTCGGCGTTGAGGTCGTAGGTGGCCGGGAACAGCATGCCCTCGAGACTGCGGGCAGGAGCGTCGTCGGGGAGATACGACGCCTGGGGCACCAGCGAGACGTAGGCCGCCTCCAGGTCGTCTCGCTCGAAGACGGGATTCTCCTCCACCAGGCGGGGGGCCATCTCGCTCCAGCGCAAGCCCTCGGGGATGCGAACCAGCTCGAAGACTTCAGGCAGAGGCCCCGCCTCGAACACCGTGCGCACCGACGCGAAGTCCATGTTCTCATACAGGTAGTAGTCGCCGGCCTCGACGCCGACCACCGAGTCGCACCCGAGGAACCGGGTGATGGTCAGATCGCCGTCGCAGCGCAGCCAGTAGCGGAAGACGGTGGCATTGGCGATAACGCCCTCGCTCTGGAGCTCGCCGGCGATCTCGTTGACGGACGCCCCTTGCGGGATGGCGAGCTTGATGGCATCGCCGGGCAGGCCCTCGGGTGTGATCTGGGCGTCAACCCAGCCGTAGATGCGGCCCCGCATCCACAGGGCGGCCAGCACGACGACCACACCCAGCACCACCAGGCGGGCGAACCCTCCCCAGAACGGGCGGTAGCGGACCCAGTTGCGATCGTCGGCGTCGTAGACGGGATCGACGAGCGGGTCGTCCCCGAGCTCCTCCTCGACCACGACCATCGCGCCGGAGTCCACCGTCGACCAGCCGCCCCGGACCGCGACGGCACGCTGCTCGTCTCGGCGGGCCGCCTTGCGCGCCGCCCGCCGGTAGGAGCGCTCGGCCCGGTCCACAGCTTT
>JAKZWH010000041.1:0-13113 GCA_047515615.1 Acidimicrobiales bacterium
GCCTCGTCGGCCCGCCAGTGACGGCCGTACGACACGCTCTCGTCGGGGGCCACGGTGCGCAGCGCGGTGACGCGCGACACCAGTTCCAGCGCCGGTTCGAGCTCGACGAAGCCTTCGAGCCGGGGCGACGGTGGCGCGCCGTAAATGGCGATGCCGGCCCGGACCAGATCGCGGCGGGCGTCGGGATGGGCCAGCAGACCCGCCGAGTTGGCGGCATGCACCACGCCGGTGTCCAGGCCGCTTCTACGCAGTTCAGCCAGCGCCCGATCAAAGCGCCGCAGCTGGTCCGCGGTGAAGGGATCCTCCGGGGCGTCCGCCACTGCGAAGTGCGTCCACACGCCCTCGAGGCGCAGCCTGGATCCGGCCCCCCGAAGCGCATGGACCACCGCATCGAGCTCCCCGGGAGGGACGCCCATCCGGTGCATGCCGGTGTCCACCTTGAGGTGGACGGCACGCTGGGGTCCGGCCGCGGCCGCCAAGGCCTCGATGCCTGCGACTGACGCCGCCGTGAACCGGACCCGGCCCGGGCACCGGGCCATGGCCTCGCCGGCAAGTGGCGGGGCGATCTCCGACATGATGAGTACGGGAGCATCACTGCCAGCGCTCTCGGCCTCCTCGACCACCTCCAGGGCTTCGGGGATCGTGGCCACCGCCAGCCAGGAGGCGCCGCCCGCGAGGGCAGCTCGGGCCGCGGTGAGCGCGCCGTGGCCGTAGCCGTCGGCCTTGACCACCGCGCACAGGGCTGCGCCGTCGGCATGCGCGGCGAGACGTCGGACGTTGGACTCGATCGCGGCGAACCGGACGCGCGCCGCTGTCGGCGACAGGCTGGCGACGCTCACGGCGCGACGACGCCCACGGCAGGCCGACGGCGCTCAGGCATGACCGCTTGCAAGCATGGCCGCGGTGCTCACGGCGTGACCGCGCCCACCGCAGCGACTAGGTCGCTGGCCAGCAGGCGGGCGCCACCCACCGAGGCCCCGGCTTTCCCGTGCAGGTGTGCGGCCTCGGCTACCCGGTCGAGCAGGCGGTCCGGGCCGAAGGCGGCCAGGCGGCCCGCGATCATGCCGGTGAGCACGTCGCCGGTGCCGGCCGTGGCCAGACAGGCGTCGCCGCTGGAGACGATCCTGGCCCGCCCGTGAGGGTCGGCCACCACCGTGGGGCCGCCTTTGAGCAGCACGACGGCGTGGGTTCTAGCCGCCGCGGCTCTGGCCGCAGCGACGCGGTCCGGGCCGGGCCTCGACGACATCAGAGCCTCCAGCTCGGCGTCGTGGGGGGTGAGCACGGTGGGGGCTGAGCCCTTCCTGCGCTGGTCCAGGACCGCGGCCACCCCAGGGTGGCGCAGCAGGCGCAGACCGTCGGCGTCGATCACCGTGGGCAGGCCGAGCCCGAGCGCGTCGGCCAGGCGGGCCGCGGCCTGCTGGTCGGTGCCCAACCCCGGGCCGGCCGCGCACACCCCGAAACGGCTGGCATCCGCAGCCAGCGGCGGCTCGGATCGCACCACCTCTATGGGCGAAGCGACGCCTGCCGCGGCGGGCGCGCTGAGATGGACCATGCGGGCTCCGCTGCGCAGCGCGGCCGCGCAGGCCAGGGACGCGGCGCCGCCCATGCCGGGCGAGCCGGCCACCACCAGCGCGGCCGCATGCCACTTGTGGGTGGCACCGGTGCCGGCGGGCAGCGACTCGACATCGCCGTCGGTTAGCAGGGAGCAGGCGTCGCCATCGCCGCGGCCGACCGGGAGGCCGATGTCGGCGACGGTCGTCTCGCCGCAGGCGGCCGGGCCCTCGCCGAACAGCAGACCCGGCTTGAGGGCCGCGAACGTGACCGTGCGCTGGGCGGTCCACACCGGCCCGCCCAGGACTTCGCCCGTGAGCCCGTCGAGCCCGCTGGGTATGTCGACGGCCAGCACCGGGGCGTCGGGCCGACCCCGCTCAGGCGGCGTATAGGGCCGCGACAAGCCCGTGCCGAAGGCAGCGTCGATGTAGAGGTCCGCTGGGGGCAGCGCCTCGGGCCTGTCGGTGGCAGAGAATACGCGAACCCTCACGCCTCCTCGCCGGAGCTGGCGGGCCGCGGCCCGCCCGTCGGCGCCGTTGTTGCCGGGTCCGGCCAGAACCACCACGCGGCGTCCGTACCGTCCGCCCATCACCTCCACCGCGGCGCGGGCCACAGCCGCGCCGGCCCGCTCGATCAGCACCTCGGTCGATTCGGGCGCGGCCGCGTCGATCTCAGCCATCCGAGCCGGCGCAACGACCGGAATCATCGGGCCAGCGCGACGACGGTTGCCTGGGCGAGGTGATCGGTGTGGGACAGGGACACGAGCCAGCGGCCGACGCCGTGCCCGGCCGCCCTCGATCGGGCGTCGCCGTGGAGCACGAGCTCGGGACGGCCGTCGTCGGCCCGCACCACTTCGATGTCGGCCATGCGCATCCCCCCGAGGCCGTAGCCGAGAGCCTTGAGGGCAGCCTCCTTGGCCGCGAACCGGGCGGCCAGCCGGGCGGCCGGGTCGACGGCTCGCTGCGCGTAGGTCCGCTCACGGGCCGTGAACAGGCGCTCGGCCACCGATGGTCGCCGCCGGAGCACCGTGCGGAAGCGGTCGATGTCGACCAAGTCGGTGCCGATCCCCACTACCCCGGCATCGGAGAGGCCGCTGGCGCCCTCTTTCACACCCGCAACGATACCGAGGCACTGAGAGCCCATCGCCGTCGGCTCTCGTCGCGTGGATCGACAACCGCGACAGCAACCGCGATGAGAGCCGGACTAGGAGCGCCAGCGGTCGGCTAGGTCTCCTATGGGGGCCGTGAGCAGGTCAACCACCGCAATCTCGGCCAGCCGTTCCTCGTCGAAGGTGGGCTCGGTCTCGGTGACGGCGTCGCACAGCTCCGAGTAGCGGTTTCGGTACCCCTGAAGCACGCCCCGGGCCGCGGCCACCGGAAGCGACTCCGCGAAGCGGACATGCAGCAGGGTGATGCCGACCGCGGTGCCCGCAGCCACCTCGGGGACGAACACCACCGTGCGGCCGTCGTGGCGGCCCCGGGCGGCCAGCACCCGGCGCTCCACCGCCACCCGATGCTTGCTGCCGGTGAGCGCGGGCGCGGTCGCGGTGCGCGACACGATGCCGGCCGCGAGGCCGCCCTGGTCCACCACCGCGATGGTGTCCAGCCCGTCGAGCCGGTAGCGGGTGTGGCCCAGCACCTCGGCTACCGCGGGGCTTAGATCGGCCAGGGCGCGAAGCGTCGAATAGGACAGGCGGTCCCTAACAGAGCCAGTGTCCAGGACGGCCCGAATGAGCGGCGCCTCCAGCAGGGTCTGGTCCGAGCGGGAGATGCCGACCGTCACGGTCTTGGCCTGGTGGCGGATGGCGTCGATCGGGCGGGTCAGCTCGTCGATCCCGACGTTGAGCGCGGCCGCGAGGTCGTCGACCACCGCCTCGGGGGTGCCGACGCGGCCCAACTCCAGCTCGTAGCCGTCGAGCGGCACCAGACCCACCGCGTAGCGCATCAGCGTGGTGATGCGCACCGCGGTTGACGCCTCCAGATGGCCGTCGTAGTCGCCACGGCGAAGAACGGCTGAGAACGCGGCCGAGCTGCGCTCCAGCGTCGGCAGAGCCAGGCTCAGGACCTCCTCGGCAGTAGTGCCGGGGCAGGCCGCGGCCGCCTCGATGGCGGCTCGGGCCTCCCGCAGGGGCCGGGCTCCGGCGTCGATGGCCAGCGCCGCCTCATAGCCGAAGAGGTGGCCCACCATGGTGGCGGGCAGAAACGCCAACCGCGGATCAACCCGGGGCACATGCAACACGGCCGACGCGCCGTCGTAGCGGGCCTCGCCGTCGTCGGCCACCACAATCGGGGCAGCCCGATGGGCGCCGAAGATGGCGACCTCCTTGGCCACGTCGTCGGCCACCGATCCCGACAGACCGGCTGCGCAAACCAGCACCAGAGGCTCCGCCGACAGGTCGATGTGCTTCTTGTCCTCGGTGACGTCGCTGGAGATCGACATGTAGCACAGCTCCGACAGCTTGATGCGAACCTCGCGGGCCGCCACCTGGTTGGGCCCGTTGCCCACCACCGCCCAGTGGCGGCGGCTCAGGGCCAGGCTCCGGGCCGCCTCGCCTATGGCGGCGCGCCGCTCCAGCACCGCCTCCAGCACGTCCGGCATGGACCGGAGCGCCTCGAGGAGGCTGCGCCGCGAGGCACCCCCCCGGTCGCCGGCCACTTCGTCCGCGATGGCTGCCGCCAGCAGGCAACCGGCTGCCACCTGGGAGTAGAAGGCCTTGGTGGAGGCCACGCTCATCTCCACGTCGCGGCCGTCGGAGGTGTAGAGCACCCCGTCGGCCCGATCGGTTAGATCGCTGTTGCGGCGGTTGACGACGGCCACCACCGACCCCCCTCTGGCCCTCACCAGGTCCACGGTGCGGTTGGTGTCGGTGGTCGTGCCCGACTGCGAGATGGCCACCACCAGGGTGTCGGACATGTCGGCCCGCAGATGGAACGCCGACAGCTCCGTGGCCGGCAGCGCCGCCACGTCGAGCGCCGCCTCCTGCCCGTCGTCGGCCAGCAGCGTCCGCAGGCACCGCGCGAAGCTCTCCCCCGCAACCGCGGCGGTTCCCTGGCCGATGGCCAGCACCCTGGCCACCGATGCGTCCCTCAGGCCCGCGCGGACTCTGTCGGGCAGCGTCTCGGGCCCGATCGACAGTTCGGGGCCGCCCGGAGCGTCGATGATCCTGCCCCGCAGCGTCTTGCGGAATGACCCCGGAGCCTCACTGATCTCTTTGAGCAGGTAATGGCGATAGTCGCCGCGGTCGATGTCGCGGGTGGTGATGGACGCAGTTGCGAGCTCCTCGGACGCCACTGGCAGGCGGGAGCCGTCATAGGACTGCCGGTCCACGCCCTCGAGCAGGCCGGCCCGGCCGGCGTCGAGCACGACGATCTGGCCCCGGCCGGTGCTGGAGTTCCCGCCGCTGGCCACGGCCTCGCCGTCCATGCGCAGATATCGAGACGTCTCCTCCACCACGCCATAAGGCTCGCTGGCCACGATGAAGGCGTCCTCAGCGAACCCGACGTACAGCGCCTGACCGCTGCCTCGCAGCGCGAGCCGCAGACGGTCGGGCGAGCCCGCCGTGCAGACGGCCACGGCCACCGAGCCCTCGCACTCGGCCACGGTGCGCCGGAATGCCTCAGCCGGCGCCAGCCCCTGGGCCAGGCGCCGTCCCATCAGGGCGGGGACCGCTTTGGAGTCGGTGGTGACCGCGGGCGGCACCTGCACTCCGGCTGTCTCGAGCAGCTCGGCGTAGTTGTCGACGTCTCCGTTGATGGCCGCGATCACATACGGGGTGTGCTCGCCGAGCAGGTCGCTGTTGAGCGGATGGGCATTCGCCTCCGAGATGATCCCGACCGAGGCCCAGCGGGTGTGGCCCAGCACCAGCACTCGGACATCCTCGGAGGCCAGCGCGGCCGCGAGCAGCATGTCGGAGGCGACCGCGGCTCTTAGCGCCGCGGTGTTGTCGCCCAACTCGCCTATCTCGGCCGCGGTCTTGTGGACGATGCTGAGCACCCCGTCCACGAGGCGAACCGAGCCCGAGCCGAACGACTCGTCGCCGCCCCGGCGGCTCAGGGCGTCGGCAACGGCGAGGGCGCCGGTGTCGAGCCCGTGGCCGCTGATCAGCAGGTGCAGCCCGGCCGAGTCGCGGCCGCGCACCTCGAGCCGGTCCAGCGCGGAGAGGGCCTGATGGACCGACAGGTACGCCTCGACCGCGGCGGGCGACGCCGTGCCAGCGCTCAGCCCCACCCCCGAGAGCAGGTCAGAGACGGCGCGTGCGGCCCGCAGCCGATCCCGCCCGACCGACCACAGGCCGTCTCGTGCCCGTACCAGCTGCTCGTTGAGGTGCTCCAGTTCGGCCGGGTCGAGCGACGTGTCGGCGTCGAGCCGAGATTCCAGGGAGACGACCGAAGTCGTGGCGGTCTCGATGAGGCCTTCGAGAGCGTCGACCGTCGCCGGTGACTGCAGCAGGAGGCGCAAGCCGGGCACCCCGCCCAGCAGGTGGTTGGCCTCCTGCAGGCCGTCGGCTGCGGCTTCCAGCTTCCGGGCCACGCCCTCCAGATCTCCGACGGCCCCGCCCGCGCCGTCAGCGAGGGCGCCCGCAGCCGCCTCGACCAGGCCGGTGACGGCCGTGGCGTCGGGGACCGGCCGCGTCGCCGGGCCGCGCACTATGGCGATGATGCCGCACATGTCAGGACAGGGCCTCCGCGACGCTGGCTGAGAGCTGATCGGCCTCGGCTTGGGCCGTCTCCAAGTCTGCGGCCTCCACCATCACGCGGACCAGCGGCTCGGTGCCCGACGGGCGCACCAGCACCCGACCGGAGTCCCCAACGCGGGCCGCAGCGGCAGCCGCAATTGCACCGAGCGCCGCGTCGAGGTCGGCCGGCCGCGCCGAGGCGGGCATTGGCACGCCTACGAGCACCTGCGGCATGCGGGTCATCGCCTCAGCCGCGAGATCGCGCAGGCTGCGGCCCGAGCGCTTGAGCGTGTCCAGCAGCTGGACCGCGGTCAGCAGCCCGTCGCCGGTCGTCGCCAGGTCGCGGTAGATCAGGTGGCCCGACTGCTCGCCGCCGAGCACCAGGCCTCGCTCCTCTAGCGCGCCGAGCACGTGGCGGTCGCCCACCGGGGTCTCGACCACCCCTATGCCGCGCGCGGCCATAGCCTGGCGAAGACCGAGGTTGGCCATGACGGTGACAACCACCGCGTCCCCGGTGAGCCGCCCTCGCTGAGCGCGGTCGATGGCGCACACAGCGAGGATCTGGTCCCCGTCGACGAGTGTCCCAATGCCGTCCACGGCCAGCACCCGGTCTGCGTCTCCGTCGAAGGCGAGGCCTGCGTCAGCGCCGGACGACACCACCGCGGCCTGCAGGCTCTCGGGATGCAGCGATCCGCAACCATCGTTGATGTTGTAGCCGTCAGGCGCGGCGTGAATCGTCTCCACCCCGGCGCCCAGGCCGCGCAGGCACTCGGGAGCGCAACGGTGCGCAGCTCCATTGGCGGCGTCGACCACAATGCGCAGCCCCGCCAAGTCGCGTCCCTCGAGGCTCGCGGTCACGGCCCGGATGTGGCGGCGGCGGGCCAGGTCCCCGGCGACGTCGTCTGGTGTACCAACCCGCCCGTACAACCCCGCGTCGTGTCCGGGCCCTGCACCATCGCCGGGCGGGGCCCTCCGGAGTTCGGCCGCGTCGAGATCTTGTCCGGCGCCCGCCGCAGCCGCGCAACCAGAGCCGTCGAGCAACTCGCCGAGCCGCCGCTCTATTTCGTGCTGGGCCTCATCGCTCAGCTTGCGGCCTCCGGGAGCGAACAGCTTCACGCCATTGTCGTGCCAAGGATTGTGCGACGCCGACACCACTGCCCCCGCGACCCGCTCGTCGTGACACCAGCGAGCCACTGCGGGCGTGGGAACGACGCCCAAGTCGACGGCTGATCCTCCGGCTCGCCGAACCCCCCGGCGCAGGGCCTCGACCAGGCCCGGCCCGGAGACCCTGGTGTCGCGCCCCACCGCGAATTGATCGGCCCCTAGGACCTCGCCCGCGGCCTCGCCTACCGCCTCCACCAGCTGGGGGGTCAACGCCCCGCGGGTGTCGCCGCGTACCCCGTCGGTACCAAACGCCAGCGTCATGGCGCCGTCCCGGCTGTACGGCCCGTCGCGGCCATCACTGCGGTTTCCCCGCTCTGCCCGACAGCGGCATCAGGCCCGGAACCCGATGCGCCCGCCGGCACCCAGTGCCGCGCGTGGCCGTCAGCGCTTGCTGTACTGCGGTGCCTTGCGAGCCTTCTTGAGGCCGTACTTCTTCGATTCCTTCTTGCGCGGGTCGCGGGTCAGGTGTCCGCCCTTCTTGAGCGTGTCCCGCAACTCGGGATCCACCTCGACCAGCCCCCGGGCGATGCCCAGGCGCAGAGCGCCCGCCTGACCGCTGCACCCGCCGCCTCCGATGGTGGCATCGATGTCGTAGCGACCCTCGGTGGCGGTGACCGTCAACGGCTCGAGTATCTGCACCCGGTGGGCCCCCGACGGGAAATAGTCCTCGACCGGCCGGCCGTTGATTGTGATGGTGCCGACGCCGGCGCGGAGCCGGACGCGGGCGACGGACCGCTTGCGGCGTCCGGTGGCTTGTACGAGTGGAGCAGTCATCGTTCGATCACCTCTGTGGTCCTATCGCCTCATCGGGCCCGTGCGTGCTCGACCGCGTAGGGCCTGGGCTGCTGGGCGGAATGGGGGTGGGTGGGGCCGGCGTAGACCTTCAGCTTGCCGATCTGCGCCCGGCCGAGACGGGTCTTGGGCAGCATGCCGCGGATGGTGTCGCGCACGGCCTGGTCGGGGCGGCGGGCCATCTTGGAGCCGTAGGTCTCGGTGCGGAGACCGCCCGGGTAGCCGGAGTGGCGGTACACCAGCTTGGAATCGGCCTTGTTGGCCGTGAGCACGACCTTGTCGGCGTTGACGATGATCACGTGGTCGCCGGTGTCGATGTGGGGGGTGAAGGTGGGCTTGTGCTTGCCTCGCAGCAGCCTGGCCACCTCGGTGGCGAGCCGTCCGAGCACCATGGCTTCGGCGTCGACGAGGTGCCAGCTGCGCTCAATCTCAGACGCTTTGGGGCTGTAGGTCGCCACGGTCGCTCCCGTCGGTTTCGTCGCGCGGCTAGGGCCCGCTCCGTTGGTCCGAGCCATCGCACAGACCGGTTGCTCAGGCTACGGCCGCGTCGCACGAACGACAATCACCGAAACGGAAGCCAGCTCATCCGCCAGCCGCTAGGGCCCTGACCTGCTCCACCAGCTTCGGAAGGCTTGTCTCGACCACGTCCCACACGAGACGATCGTCCACGTCGGCGTATCCGTGTATGAGCACGCCCGTAACCCAAACGTTTCGGGCACGATCCAACTGGCGCGCCGGCAAAAATCAGGACGATCGAATACGGGGGTCCGAGATGTTGCGGTCGTAGAGGGTGGCCCACAGGACTAGGCCGTGCGGGGGCGCCGGGCTGGGCGCGGCGCCGCGGTCGCGTGCTGCGATGATCGTGCCCACATCGGAGGGCTTGTGCCGGCCCAGGCCGACCGACACCAGCAGCGCCACCAGCGACCGCACCATCTGGTGGCAGAACGATCTGGCCTCGATCTCGAACACCGCGGTCTCCCCCTCAAGCCACCACACGGCCCGCCGCACGGTGCGCACCATCGACTGGTCCGGGCGCGACGGATTGCGGCGGCAGAACGAGCTGAAGTCGTGGTCGCCCAGCAACCGGTCCGCGGCGGTGCGCATCGCGGCGAGGTCGAGAGGCCGCTCCACATGCCAGCACAGGCCGGCCGCCAGCGGGTTCGGCACGGGCGAGTTCAGCACCCGGTAGCGGTAGACCCGGCCGGTGCACGAGCGGCGGGCGTCGAAGTCGGGGGACTCGATGCTGGCCCTCGACACCGAGATGCGCGGACCGCACATGCGATTGACGGCCCGCACCAGCCGGACCGGGTCGGCCCGCTCCATGTCGGCGTCGAAGGAGACGACCTGGGCCCGGGCGTGCACGCCGCGGTCGGTCCGGCCCGCGCAGACGATGTCGACGGGGTGGCCCAGCACGCTGGCCAGGGCGTCGCCGAGGGCTCCCGCCACCGTGGGCACTCCCTCATTGCGGGCGAATCCGTGAAACTCGGAGCCGTCGTAAGCGACCGTCATCCGCATGCGGACGACTCCTACTATTTCAGAGCTGGAAGGCAATCAGACCAGTTCGATGCGGGCCATGGGGGCGTTGTCGCCGTGGCGGGGCCCGAGCTTGACGATACGGGTGTAGCCGCCGGGGCGGTCGACATAGCGAGGGCCGATCTCGTCAAAAAGCTTCGAGGCCATCTCCCGGTCGCCGAGGAACCTGACCACCTGACGGTGGTCGTGCAGCCCGCCTCGGCGAGCCTTGGTGATCATCTTCTCCGCGATGGGGCGCACAGCCTTGGCCTTGGCCTCGGTCGTGGTGATGCCCTCCGCTGCGATGAGCGACGCCACGAGGTTGGCCATCATCAGCTTCTGATGGCGGCTGCTGCCCCCGAAGCGGCGTCCCTTGCGGGGACGGGCCGGCATCTCAGCCACCGTCCCGCAGCGACAGGCCCCGCTCGTCGAGCTTGGCCACGACCTCGTCGAGGCTCTTCTCGCCGAAGTTGGTGATGGCCAGCAAGTCGTCGGGTGTCTTGTCCAGCAGCTCGCCGAGCGTGTGAATCTGCGCCCGCTTGAGGCAGTTGCGGGGACGCTCGGTCAGCTCGAGGTCGTCCACCATGAGCTCGGCCTCCGCGTCCGCTTGGGGAATGGCGGCTATCTCGCCGAGCTCGAGGCCGCGGGGGTCGTCGCTGAGCTGCTCGACGAGCTCGATGAGGCTCCGCAGCGTGGCACCCGCAGAGGCCACCGCTTCGGCCGGCGAGATCGACCCGTCGGTTTCGACGTCGAGCACCAACAGGTCGTAGTCCGTCGACTGCTCGACACGGGTGGCTTCGACGTTGAACGAGACCCGCCGCACCGGCGAGTAGAGCGAATCGACCGGAATCACGCTGATGGCCGCCGTCAGCTCCTTGTTCTCCTCGGCGGACACGTAGCCGCGGCCCCGGCCCACGGTGATGTCCACCGCCAGCCGCCCGGTCTTGTTGAGCGTGGCGATGGGAGCCACCGAGCTGAGGATCTCGACGTCGGGATGGCGCTGGATGTCGGCTGCGGTGACGTCGGCGGGGCCCCGGACATCGAGTCGCAGCGTCACCGGCTCCTCGCAGAGGACGACCAGCACCAGGTCCTTTAGGTTCAAGATGATGTCGGTGATGTCCTCCGCCACGCCACTGATGGTCGCGAACTCGTGGAGGGCGCTGTCGAAGCGAACCTGGGTGACGGCTGCTCCGGGGATCGCCGAGAGCAGCGCGCGCCGCAGCGAGTTGCCGATCGTGTGACCGAAGCCGGGCTCTAGGGGGCCGATGGCGAATTGCTTCCGGCTGCCGTCGGGCGACTCGAGGATCTCAACGGTCGGGCGCTGCATTACAAGCATGGGGACTCCTCGAATCTCTCCTGCGTCGTGCAGGACCCGGACTGCTCCGGGTACTGCTCGGTGGGTAGGGACGCCAACTACTTCGAGTACAGCTCGACGACGAGCTGCTCGCGTATCGGTACGTCGATCTGCTCGCGGATGGGCAGCTCGCGCACCGTGGCCGTGAAGGCGTCCTCGCCGCCGTCGATCCAGGCGGGCGGGTTGCGATCGAGCACATCCACGTTCCACTGGATCGTGGCCGAGTCGCGAATCTTGGCCCGGAGCTGGACGACGTCACCCTTGCGCAAGCGGTAGCTGGCGATCGTCACTCGTGAGCCGTTCACGTTCACGTGGCCGTGGTTGACCAATTGGCGGGCCTGGGGGCGGGTCGCGCCCCAGCCCATGCGGTAGACGAAGTTGTCGAGGCGCAGCTCCAGGAACCGCAGCATGTTCTCGCCGGTCACACCCTGGCGGCGGCTCGCCTCCGCGAAGAGGTTGCGGAACTGGCGCTCGGTGAGCCCGTAGGTGAAGCGGGCCTTCTGCTTCTCCTGCATCTGCACCAAGAACTCCGAGGCCGTGTTTCGCCGCCGCGAGCGGCCCCGCTCTCCGGGCGGATACGGCCGCCGGTCAAGGGCGGTCGCCTCGCCCTTGGTGCCCCAGATGTTGGTGTTGAGCCGGCGCGACACGCGCGCCTTGGGTCCGGTGTAGCGCGACATGTCAGACCCTTCTGCGCTTGGTTTGGCGGCAGCCGTTGTGGGGCACGGGCGTCACGTCGGTGATGCCGGTCACGTCGATGCCGACGTTCTGCAGCGAGCGGATCGCGGTCTCCCGGCCCGAACCGGGCCCCTTGACCTGGACGTCGACCTTGCGCAGACCGTGCTCCATGGCCTTGCGGGCGGCCTGCTCGGCGGCCATCTGCGCGGCGAAGGGCGTGGACTTGCGCGATCCCTTGAAGCCGACATTGCCCGCCGATGCCCACGAGATCACGTTGCCCTGAAGGTCGGTGATGGTGATGACCGTGTTGTTGAACGAACTCTTGATGTGGGCCACGCCGTGAGTGACGTTCTTGCGCTCGCGCTTGCGGGTACGCCTCGGGTCCGAGGATGGTTTTGCCATAGTCGTCAGTCGCCTACTTCTTGACCTTTTTCTTGCCGGCCACAGTCCGCTTCGGGCCCTTTCGGGTCCGGGCGTTGGTATGGGTCCGCTGGCCCCGCACGGGAAGCCCGCGGCGGTGGCGCAGGCCCTGATAGCAGCCGATCTCCATCTTGCGCTTGATGTCCTGCGACACCTCGCGTCTCAGGTCGCCCTCGACGCGCAGGTTGGCGTCGATGTAGCCCCGCAGCCTCGCCACCTCGTCGTCGCTTAGGTTGCGCACCCGGGTGTCGGGATGGATCTCGGCCGCCTGGCAGATCTGCTGGGCGGTCCTGCGCCCGATGCCGTAGATGTAGGTCAGGGAGATCTCCACCCGCTTCTCGCGCGGGATGTCGACGCCGGAAATGCGCGCCATCTAGCCCTTCCCCCCTGCTGTGGAGACGCGGGCCACCTCAGCCCTGCCTCTGCTTGTGGCGCGCGCTGTCGCAGATCACCATCACGCGCCTGCGCCGACGGATCACCTTGCAGCGATCGCACATTTTCTTGACGCTGGGTCGGACTTTCATGGGTGGTTGATGCTCACTTGTATCGATAGGTGATCCGGCCCCGCTGGAGGTCGTACGGTGTTACCTCGACCTGGACGCGGTCGCCGGGAAGTATCCGGATGTAGTGCATCCGCATCTTGCCCGAGATGTGGGCCAGCACGTAGTGGCCGTTCTCGAGCTCCACGCGGAACATCGCGTTGGGAAGGGACTCCGTGACGGTTCCCTCCAATACGATCGCGTCCTCTTTCGGTTTCGGCAGTGCCTGGCCTCCTGTGGGATGAGCCCCGGTCGGCGCGCGTAAGCGCCGGCCCGAGGCCGAGGTGCAACGCTACCTGCGACCGGTCGGTCATCCAACCCCCAGAGGCCGAGCGAACAGACCGCGTCTGACGCATTCGCGAGGTGCAAGCGAGGCCGTGGCCCGAGCGGCCCGTGAGTGCAGCGAACAAGAGCGGGAAACACCAGAGGCC
>JAKZWH010000042.1:0-14206 GCA_047515615.1 Acidimicrobiales bacterium
CGCGGCGCACCGCCCGCCGGCTGGCCCGGTCGGTGCAGATCATCTTCCAGGACCCGTACTCGAGCCTCGATCCCCGCCAAAGCGTCGAGCGGATCATCAGCGAGGCGATGCGGGTCCATCGGCTGGGCCATCGGTCCGAGCGCTCCGATGTGACCGTCAACCTGCTGGAGCGGGTCGGTCTGGCGGCCGCCTTCGCCAAGCGTTACCCCCACGAGCTGTCCGGCGGCCAGCGCCAGCGGGTGTGCATCGCGCGGGCGCTGGCCGTGCAGCCGCAGGTGATCATCTGCGACGAGCCGACCAGCGCCCTGGATGTTTCGATCCAGGCCCAGGTGATCGAGCTGCTGCAGGACCTGCACGAGCAGGAGGACCTGACCTTCCTGTTCATCACCCACGATCTGGCCCTGCTGCCCCAGCTGGTGTCGAGCGTCGCGGTGATGTATCTCGGCAAGCTGGTCGAGGTCGGCCCGACCAGGGCCGTGCTCGACAGCCCCCGACACCCCTACACGGTGTCGCTGGTGGCGGCCGCGCCGGTTCTGGGCCAGCGGCGGGTGCGGAGCACGAGGCGCCTGTTCAAGCACGACGACGCGGCCGACGGCGCGACGGAGGGCTGCAGCTTCCGTCCCCGCTGCTGGCTCTATCCGACGCTGGACGCCGGGCAGGCCCGGCTATGCGAGGAGGAAGCGCCCGCTCTGGGCCAGACCCCGGTCGAGGTGGGCCGGCGGGCCGCCTGCCACTTCGAGGATCTGGTCGAGAGCCGGCAGCCGACGACCGCCGGGTAGCCGGCGCCTCTACCGAAATACGTAGAGAAACCCGTCATATAGGAGCAATACCCGTGCAGATTTGAGGCGAGCTTGACATAGGGCTACTCGTAGGCCGCTCGGACCACGGCCTCGCTGAGCGCCCCGCCAGAATCCTCACGAATTGCCGCCCACCCCTCTCGGCCTCTTTCAGGAGCGGCTAGAGGTTGGCGATCTCGTGCTCTAGGCGGGCCTCGATGCGAGCCCTGGCGGCCTCGATGCGGGTCGGCAGGTGCATCGACGGATAGAGGCCCTCCGATGGCTTGTAGCCCTTGAGCACCTGCTTGGCGATGGTGTCCTTGTGGACCTCGGTGGGGCCGTCGGCGATGCCCATCACCGGACCCGACATCCACATGTGCGCCAGCGGCATCAGGTTGGACACTCCCAGCGAGCCGTGGGCGTGCATCGCCCGGTACACCACGTCGATCAGCACCTTGGGGGTGGCCACCTTCACTCCCGCGATGTGCTGGCGGACCTTGGCGTAGTCGCCCACGGTGTCGATCAGCCAGGCGCAGTGCAGCACCTGCAATCGGAACTGCTGGATCTGCACCCACGAGTCGGCGATCCAGTGCTGGATCGACTGTTTCTCGGCGATCAGGGTGCCCTTGGTCTCGCGCGACAGCACCCGCTCGCACATCATGTCCAGCGCCCGCTGGGCCGTCCCCACCGAGCGCATGGCGTGATGGACCCGGCCGCCGCCCAGGCGGGTCTGGGCGATCTTGAAACCGGAGCCCTCGGCGCCCAGCAGGTGCTCGGCCGGCACCCGCACATCGTTGAACCGCAGATGGGGATGATCGCCCTCCCCCAGCGGCTCGGAGCCCAAGCCCACGTCGGTCACCACCTCGAGGCCCTCGGCGTCCGACGGCACCAGGATCATCGACGAGCCCCGGTACACCGCCACGTCGGGGTTGGTGATCACCATCACGATCAGGAACGTCGAGTAATGGAAGTTGGAGGCGAACCACTTCTCGCCGGTGATCACCCACTCGTCGCCGTCTCGCACGGCCCGGCACCTGAAGTAGTTGGGATCGGATCCGCCCTGGGGCTCGGTCATCGAGTAGGTGGACGAGATCTCCCCGGCCAGCAGGGGACGCAGGTACCGCTCCCGCTGCTCGCCGGTGCCGTAGTGGGCCAGGATCTCGGCGTTGCCCGAGTCGGGGGCCTGGCAACCGAACACGATCTGGGCCCACAGCGAGCGCCCCAGGATCTCGTTCATGAGGGCCAGCCTCACCTGCCCGTATCCGGGCCCGCCCAGCTCCGGCCCGAGGTGACAAGCCCACAGGCCCCGGTCCTGCACCTGGCGCTGCAGGGGGCGGACCAGCGCGTTGGCCGTGTCGTTGGTGCGGTCGAAGGGGCTGACCGTGTCACGGAAGTACAGGTCGAGCGGCTCGACCTCCTCGGTGACGAACCGGTCTATCCACTCGAGCTGGGACTGGAACTCGGGCTCGATGGAGAAATCGATGGCCATGCCCCCAACGGTACGAGGCCCTCAGCCTGAAATTGACGTAGTTGTGCACCCCACAGGGGGAGAACTACGTCAATTTCGTGGCCCGTGCGGCTGGGAGCCGGCGTCAGAGGCTGGTGGTGCTGGCCAGCTCGGCCGCGGCCCGGGCCATGTCGAGCACGACCGGGCCAAAGGCCTCCATCTTGGGGTTGTCGGCCCCGCCGGCCACGTAGCGGGCGTAGCCGCCCTCCAGCACGATTGCCATCTTGAAGCGGGCCAGGATCACGTAGTAGTCGATCTCGTCGGTGTCGCGGCCCGACACCGACGCGTAGCGCTCCAGCAGGTCGTCACGGCCGGGCATGCCGGTGTAGTCGACGTAGCCGCCGACCCGGCGCCCGGCCAGCCCCTCGTCGTCATCGCCGACGGTGCCCGTCGGACCGCCGCCAGTGTCGTCGGGCCAGCCCATCACCACCCACGCCAGGTCCAGCAGCGGATCGCCGACGGTGCCCATCTCCCAGTCCACGATGGCGGCCATCCGGGCCGGCGCGCCGTGGTGGAACATCACGTTGGCGAACTGGTAGTCGCCGTGCATGATCCCCGGCTCGTAGCTGCGGGGCTTGCGGCCCCTCAGCCAGTCCCCCGCCACATCCAGGCCGGGGATGTCCCGGAACTTGAACCGCTCCAGATGCGCGTACCAGCGGTCCACCTGACGCTCGTGGAAGCCGTCGGGCCGCCCCAGGCCCTCTAGGCCCCCAGCCCGCCAGTCCACCCGCGACAGGCGGGCGATGGCCTCCACCAGCTCGTAGGCCAGGCCGGCCCTCGCGTCCAGGTCCGAGTAGAACGGCTCGGGCCACTCGGGCTCGCTGATCGGCGACCAGCCGTCCACGAAGTCCATCAGATAGAAGGCCGCTCCCAACACCTCAGGATCGTCGCAGGCGCCGGCGGCGCGGGCGTGGGGCACATCAGTGCCGTCCAGCGCGGCCAGGATGCGGTACTCGCGCATCATGGTCTCGTTGCGGCCGGGCGGCACCCGCCGGGGCGGGCGCCGCAGCGCCCATCGGTGACCGCCCCGGCTCACCTCGAAGATCTCGTTGGAGGCCCCGCCGGACACGAACCGGGACGCTATCGGCTCGCCCTCCCCGGGCAGGCCCTGCCCGTCCATCCAGGCGCCGAGGCGCTCGGGATCGACCAGGCCCGCGGTGCGCGCCGCGTCGGGATCGGACTCGCCAGCGCCGCCAAGAACATGCGCGGATGGGCCGTGAACGCCTCGCTGTGAGGCGTTGTGGTTCCCGCTCTTGTTCGCTGCGCTCACGGGCCGCTCGGGCCACGGCCTCGCTGTCGACTTCATTTTGCAACCACGATTCGCTGCCCATCCGCTCGGCCTCTAACGGATGCGGGCTCCGACTGGTTGGCTGTCGGGTGGCTCACGCCGGCCGAACCTACCCGCACCCGGCGGCGTCGGGTACGCGCACCGTCGTCCCGGCCGGAACAACCTCGACCGGTTAGCAACTCGGTGTGCCTGAACTCGGCGCGGCGCTGAGCGCGGGCATGGGTGGCCTCCCGTCTCCTCGCCCCGATATCGGACCGCGGGTCTAGAGTCGCGCGGTGCTGCGTTGTTCTCAATCCGACGAGGCGCTGCGGCTGCCGGCCTCGTCGCTCTCAACGCTTCGCACCCGGGTCCTACGGCTAGCCGCCATCGGTCTGGCCCGGGTGATCGACGGCGCCGCCTGGGTCGGCTCGCGCATGCCGGGATGGCTGACCCACGCACTGGCCGAGGCCGGAGGCAACATCCAGTGGGCCTCGCGGCCCAAGAGACGGAGGAAGCTGGCGTTCAACCTGTGCCACACAATGTCGCTGCCTCCAGACGATCCCGAGGTCCGCCGGTTGGTGCGGCAGGTGATGCTCAACGAAGCCCGCGCCGCAGCCGACCTGCTCTGGGCCATCGGCCAGCCCCAGGAGTTCCTCGACTCAGTCGTCTATGAGGACTGGCACCTGGTCGACTCGGTGGTCAGCCAGGGACGGGGGCTGATCCTGGCCGGAACCCACCTCGGCGGATGGGAGGTGGCCACCGCCATTCCGGGCGCCAAGGTGGCCGTTCCAACCAGCGTGATAGTGGCCGACAACTGGATCGCCTGGGCCATCGAGCACGTCCGGTCCGGGGTTGGGCTACAGGTGATGTACCGCCAGGTCGCCGCCCTGCGCAGCGTGCGGCGGCTGCAGGCCGGGGAGGCCGTTCTGCTGCTCGGCGACAACAGCGAGTTCGCCGGGCACACCCACCGGGTCCGCTTCCTCGACAGCGACGTGCAGCTGGCGGCCGGTGTGGCTGCGCTGGCCCGCCTCTCGGGCGCGCCGATCGTTCCGTTCACGGTGCTGCCACTCGGCCCTCGACGCTGGCATGTCGCCATCGATCCTCCCATCGACCCGCCTCCCGCGGATTCCGGCAGGGCCGGCGAGCAGCCCGTCATGCAGCAACTGGCTGATCGCTGGTCGGCCACTATCAGGTCCAACCCCGAGCAATGGGCGCTGGCCACGCCCCTGGAGTGGCTGGACGAGGGGGAGTAAGAGGCCGAGCGGATGGGCAGCCGCATGAGAGGACCTGAGACGGGACTCCGATGAGGTCGGGGCGGGGGTCCGTTGTGGGGCGGATTCGAGAGTTCGCCATCGGCGCCGCGTGCCTCGGCGGGTACTACGGCGTGCGCCGCCTGGTATGGAACCACCGGGGCCGGAGCCGGGCTGCCCGCAACGCCGACCGGGTTGTGGCGCTCGAAGAGCGCACCGGCCTGCGCATCGAGCCGGCCGTCCAGCGGGCCGCGCTGCGCCACCGGCGGCTGGTGAACATGCTCAATGCCGGTTACGCGATCGGCAACCTCACGCTTAGCGTCGGCTGGCTCATCGTG
The DNA here is from genome assembly GCA_047515615.1 of Acidimicrobiales bacterium. Classification (GTDB taxonomy): domain Bacteria; phylum Actinomycetota; class Acidimicrobiia; order Acidimicrobiales; family Aldehydirespiratoraceae; genus Aldehydirespirator. Next base: position 5,139 of record JAKZWH010000042.1, read on the forward strand.
CTCCATCAACGGGGCAGCCCAGCCTTCGTTCGGGAGCGACGGGCCGCGGTGGCTGCTTTCGCCGGGGCTCTCCCCGTCTTCCTGGCCTTCCCGACGGCGCCGCCTCGCAGCCGCACCGACCAGGTCGACACGCTGCGCGACCGGGGCATCGACCTCGAGAACCAAACGCTGGTGAAGCTGTACAACCCGATCGCGGCGATGCCCAGCCACCATGTGGCCTTCGCGGTGGTGACCGGGCTCGGGATGGCCCGCTTGGCCCGCAACCCGCTGGTGCGGATGGCCGGGGCGCTCTACCCGGCCGGGGTGGCGACCGTCGTGGTGGCCACCGGCAATCACTACAGCCTCGACGTGATCGCCGGGGCCGTTCTCGGCGCCGCGGCACGAATCGCGACCCGATGAGCGAAAGCACCCCCGCGCCCCGCGGATCTGCACCCGTCCCGCAGGATCCGCTGGCAACCGAACCCATGTCACCGGCCGCGACGAACCGGCTGGAGGCCCTGAGAACGCTGCGACCAGCGCAGGTGATCCTGACCGTCGGAGTGGCCGTGGTGGTGACCACTGTGCTGGTGCTGTCCATCGGCCGTCTGGCCGGGTTCACCAAGTTGGGCGACAGGCTCAGCGGCGCCACCTGGGGCTGGCTCGGACTGTGCGCATTGGGCCAGATCGGAGTCTTCATCGGCTACGCGGGAGCCTTCCGCACATCGGTGGCCGGCAGTGGCGACCTGTTCGGAGGGCCCGGCGACATCGGCTCGAGCGGCACCGGCAGCTACACCGCTGTTGGCGGCGACCTCGCCAACCGGCGCGGTCCCCGGGTAGGAGTCTGGTACTCGCTGAAGGTTGCTCTGGCCGGCTTCGGGCTCACCCAACTCGTGGCCGCGGGCGGGGCGGCGGGCATGGCGTTCACCTTCTGGGTGATACGCCGGCTGGGGTTCTCCAAGAAGAACGCCATGGTGCAACTCATCACGCTCAACACCGCCGTGTACTTCGTGTTCGGCGGGATCGGCTGGCTGGGCGCGCTGGTGGGGCTGGGGGACCCCGCGGTGCCCAAGGCCATGGCGGTGAGCTGGCTGGCCGGCTTCGCTGCGGTGATCGCCCTGGCTCTCTGGTTCACCCAGCCTGAGCGCGCCGCCGCCCTCACCGCCGCCGAGGACGCGCCCCGGCTTCGCCGGGCGCTGGATGTCGGCGTCTCCGCCGCCGCCCGGGTGCGGGGCTTCACGCACACCGCCGACGGGCGGCGCCTGCTGGCCTGGTCCCTGCTGTATTGGGCCGGCGACCTGGTGAGCCTGTGGGCGGCCTTGCGGGCCTTCGGCGTGACCGTCTCAACGACCGCGCTCGTCGGCGCCTACGTGACGGGCTACCTGGCTCAATCCGTTCCCATCCCCCTGATCGCAACCGGGGGCGTGGACGCGGCGACAACCTTCACCCTGACCGCGGTGGGGGTGCCCATCGAGGTGGCCCTGCTGGGGGTGGTGGCCCACCGGGTGTTCGCCTTCTGGCTGCCGGTGATCCCGGGCTTGTGGTCGGCGACGGTGCTCGTGCGAGACGAGAAGCCTGTTAACGGCCGAAGGGGTCGGCTGCTCCGAGGCGGGCGCGGGGCGTGAAACTGACCGGCATCGACACCACGCCGGTCATCAGCAGGTTGCCCGGATAGGGCTTGAAGCCTTCGGCGTCGATCTCGTAGTCGCCGATGCGGGCCAGCACGTCGCCCAGCATGAGCTGCGACTCGATGCGGGCGATCGACGAGCCGATGCAGCGATGGCCGCCCAGGCCGAAGGCCAGGTGCTTGTTGACGGCGCGGTCGATGAGCACCTCTTCGGCGCCGTCGAACACTGACGGGTCGTGGTTGGCGGCCACCCAGCTGATGAACACCACGTCGCCCCGCCGGATCTGCCTGCCCCCGAGCTCCACGTCGCGGGTGGCGGTGCGGGTGAGGGTCTCGCTGGGGCTGTAGTAGCGCAGGAACTCCTCCACCGCGGCACCGATCAAACTTGGGTCGTCGATGAGCCGGGCCCGCTGCTCGGGATGGGTGCCGAGGTGGTGCAGGCCCCACGAAACCAGCGACGTGGTGGTGTCGAGGCCGCCCGCCACCAAGTTCCACATGATCCCGGTGATCTCGTCGTCGGTGAGGGGCCGCCCGTCGATCACCGCGGTCACCAGGGCGGTGGTGACGTCGTCGGACGGGTTGGCCCTGCGGAAGGCCGCGAAGCCGGCCAGCTCGGCCCACATGTCGTCGCGGCGGGCCACCGCGCTGCGGAACCTTGCGTCGGTGGGCTCGTACGACGAGGTGGCGTGGAAGAAGTCGGCGTAGTGCTTCCAGTTGGACGACTCCATGCCCATCATCTCCAGCGTGAGCACGGCCGGGACCGGTGTGGCGTAGTCGAGCACCAGGTCCGCGGCGCCGTCCTCGACGATCTGGTCGAGGAACCAGGCCGAGACCGCCTCCATCCTCGGCCGTTGGCGCTCGATCACCCGGGGCGTCATGTAGGGGTTGAGCACCCGGCGCAGATCGGCGTGCTCGGGGCCGTCGATCTCCGACACCCCCATGCGGGGCACGTACGGCGGCCGGGGTATGCCGCAGATGCCGCGATAGGAGATCCCGTCGTCGGAGTCGGGCTCGTACTTGTGGGCGAAGGTCTCGTTGTCGCGGGCCACGACCGCCACCGACTCGTAGTCGGTGACCATCCAGAACCCGCCGTAATGCTGGTTGAACAAGACCGGGCAGTGGTCCCGCATCTCGGCGTAGCGGCGGTGGCGGCTGGCGATGAAGTCGGGGGCCTGATGATCGACGTCGATGGTGCCGCTGGGCAGGTGTTGCATAGGCCTAGCAATCACTCTGTTCGGCCCGAGCGAGGCCTCCCGCGGATCTGTAGCAGCCGTGTATCCCTCGCTCGCCGTCGCTTCGGCGACCTTCTCACTCTCCGATGCCGGGACGGAGTTCGTATCGAACCTCCTCGTCGATGTAACCGCGGTTGTAGAGATGCTCGACGAGGGTCGCTCGGCTGACATCGAGGAGCTCGGCAACTGCCTTCACACCTGCGGGTGTGTCGACCGGGCTGTCGGCGACGGCGACCGCAGAATCCAACAATTCGGGCGGCATGAGGAGCCATGCTGCAAACGCGTTCGCGCGCTGCTCGATTGCCTTGGGGGCCCATGGCCCACTGGCCATCGCAACGCGAGCGCCTCGCGAGCGATCGTGCAGCAGGTGGCACAGCTCATGAGCCAGCGTGAACCGCCGCGCCTGCGTTGAGTCTGCTGACCGGTGACTGGAGTTGAGCACGATCGAGGGCGGGTGCTCGCTGCCCACGAAGGCAATGGCGCGAAGGTTCCGATCTTCGAGATCGACCTCAGACAATCGGACGCCCCAACTGTCTAGGAGTGCTTCGACATCCACTCTCGACCCAACGATCTCATCCCCGATCTTGTCGAGCAGTTCGTCGGCGAGCTCATAGCCATGCTCCCACGGCCGCAGCGACACATCGATCAGCTCATCGAGGGCCAGCTCAGCAAGGCCGTCGATAGGCGAAGGCTCGTACGCCTCAAGCAAGAGCTTCGCCAGAGTCGTGGCGTCCTTGAGAGTGATCGTGGGGCTCGCCGATCCGAACAGGAGCGCTGCCCCACAGCTCCCGTCAAGAACAATTTCATTCGACCGGTGACGGCCAAAGGCGGCCTCGACGGCCCCTGGGCTCCCGAGCGACCCGCCAAGATCCGCGAGTTCCTTCCAGCGTGCAACGATCCGATCCCGGGTTGTCCCGAGACCAGCGATCCAAGCAGTACGTTCCTCGGTCCGCTCCGGTGATCTCAGCGCTGCGACCGAGTCGACGAGGGCTTTGCAGCGTTCTGATGCCGGCAACCGCTCGTGGAGCCATTCCGCTGCGCAAGCCAGGACCTCATACAGAGGCTCCGCGACAGCAGTTGGAGCCGCGTACTCGGTGCCGCTGTGTGACAGGAAGTCAATTCCTTCGGCCCCAGCAAGCTGGGTGGCCGTCCACGAGATTTCCACTCGGTCTCGAATTCGCCGAAAACGCACATCAGGAACGACGCCGCCATCGCGAGCGGCACGCAGAGCGTGACGCTGATCCCATTCGTAGTGCTCCTCGTGGGCGGAGAGCGCGCCAACGCCATGGGAGAAGGCGAAAGCCATTGATGACGACATCTCACCTACCTCGGCCGCGGAACGAATAGATCGCCGTACGGAAGGCGGCCGTTCCTCATGCAGGAGTGGGTCCCAGTTTGTGCTCAGCCATTCAAGTACGGGAAGCAAATACCAGTGGGAGAACTGCAACGTCTCGCCACCATCCACATGTGCGCACAGGTTCACGCCGCGAACCCAGATCTGGAACGCGCCCCAGCTCTCGGCCATCTCGAGCGATGCGGCTGCGCCGTTGTCCGGATCATGATGGAAGGCAACTCTCACCGCGAACGAGGCGGTGTCGCCAGCAAACCTTTCCCAGCGGACGCTCATCTCCTGCGCCTTCTCGCTCGCTTCACGGTGCGCTGTGCCACGGCACCTTCGTCGAACCAGTCTTTCAGGATCTTCGGCGGCACGTCGCCCCAATCAATGGGATAGCCGTGCCAGAGATCCTTCTCCCGATCGTGGCACTGCGCGCAGAAGGCCTGATCGCCGTCAGTGGCGTACCGCTTATCGTGGCGGAGCACGCTGCCTTCCAGGAGCTGCATAGCGTCAACATCCGGCGGGCAGATAGAACCTGTTCGACCCGGCGCAGGCATCGATTTGTGCTTTGGATTCGGTTCGTACTTCACCGGCTGCCTCCGCCGACGCTGATCAACGCGTAGGCATTCAATCCTACGGGTGGGATGTCGCCCAGGTGGCAACGCGCCTTGGTCAAGAACCGATCGCTATGACGGGGGACGACTGCGACTTCGTCGGGTCGGTTGCAAACGCAGCCGGTCGCGGTCACCACTACGAGCTTTGCGGGCTTGCCCACGAGTGAAGCATCGATTCAGCCTTCAATGGCGAAGACGGCGGGGCACTGCAGGTGCCGAGCGCGGGCGCAAGCAGAGCAGTCTCGGCGGCTGCAGCTTCCAATGCCCCGCGGGGTGGCTGCGTACACCCGGCTTCTCGCGGGCGTCACAGCCTGTCGCGCCGATAGTGTCGCGGCGGTGACGGACCAGCGCGGGCGGACACCGGATGCGGAAGCGGCGCGCCGGCCCGCTATGTCGATTGCGGAGGCCGACGCCATGCTCACCGGCCCCGGCGGCTTCTTCGAGATCGTCGCCGAGAACGTGAACGGCATCGAGATGGGCGTGGTGGCCGGCCCGCACCGCAGCCTGCGCGACCTGCTGGCCGCGTCCGCCAACCACGGCGGCGACGGCTCGGCCCGCTACTACCTCTTCGACGACGGTCGCAGCGCCACCTTCGCCGAGAACATCGGGCACACGGCCGCGGTGGCCGCGGGGCTTGCCGACCGCTACGGCATCGAACCCGGCGACCGGGTGGGGCTGCTGGGCGCCAACCAGCCGGGGTGGATCCAGGGATTCTGGGGAACGGCCAGCGCCGGGGCGATCGCGGTGGCCATGAACGGCTGGTGGAAGGGCGACGAGATCCGCTACGGCATCGAGTTGACCGAGCCCAAGGTGCTTATTGCCGACCGCCGCCGCCTGGAGCGCCTCGAAGGCGATCCGGGCGTGCCGGTGATCGGTATGGACGCCGACCCGGAGGGCTCCGCCGACTCGGACGGTGGGCCGGACACTGTCAACGGCCTGATCGACGCCTACCGGGGCGCGTCCATGCCCGAGGGCGAGATAGCCCTCGACGACCCGGCCGCCATCCTGTTCACCTCCGGGACCACGGGCCGGCCCCGGGGCGCCATCCAGACCCACCGCAACTTCTTCGCCTATCTGAGCTGCGCCTTCATGATCGGCGCCCGCCAGTTCCTGCGGTTCCCGGGTCAGACGATGGACGTGGGCGGCCCGACGCTGGCGTGCAGCCCGCTGTTCCATGTGTCGGGATTGCACGCCTGCGCGGTGATGGCCGTCGGCGCCGGCTTCAACCATCTGTGGACCACAGGCCGCTACGACGCCGAGAGGATCCTGCACCTCACCGAGAAGCACGGCATCGCCCGATGGTCGGGGGTCACCACCCAGGTCTGGAGGCTCGTCGAGCACCCGCGCCTGGCCGACTACGACACCTCGTCGGTAGTCAGCATCGGCGGCGGCGGCTCGGTGTGGTCCCCGGAGTTGCAGAAGATATGCCGCACCGCCCTGCCCCATGCCCGCGTCAGCGTGACCATCGGCTACGGGCTCACCGAGAGCTCGGGCCTGGCCACCAGCGCGGCCGACGACGTGCTGCGCGACCATCCCGACTCGGTCGGCTACCCGCTCCCCACCGTCGGCCTGCGCATCACCGACGACGACGGCACGGAGCTACCGGAGGGCGACGTCGGCAACATCTGCCTGTTCGGCCCGATGGTCACGCCCGGCTACTGGAACGATCCCGCCGCCAGCGCGGACACCATCCGCGACGGCTGGCTGCGCACCGGCGACTACGGCTATGTCCATGACGGGCTGCTGTTCCTGGTGAGCCGGCGCAGCGACCTGATCATCCGCGGCGGCGAGAACATCTACCCCACCGAGATCGAGCAGCGCCTCGACGCCCACCCCGCGGTGGCCGAGTCGGCCGTGATCGGCGTGGAGCACCGCGAGCTGGGCCAAGAGGTGAAGGCGGTGGTGGTGGTCGACGGGCGCGCCGAGGCGCCGGACGGCGACGCCGCCCAAGGCCTGATCGAGGAACTGCGGTCCTGGGTGGCCGGTACGCTGGCCGACATCAAGGTGCCGGCCCACTGGGAGCTGCGAACCGAGCCACTGCCCCGCAACGCCACCGGCAAGATCCTCAAACAGGTCGTGGAGGGCACAGCCGAATACGACTTCATCGAGGAGTAGCGGGGAAACGGACAACCGCAAGGAATCGAGGAGCAGCGCCATGAACATGAACGACATGATCCTCGTGAGCGTCGACGACCACCTGTGCGAGCCACCCGACATGTTCGACGCCCACCTGCCGGCCAAGTGGCGCGACGAGGCGCCCCGGGTGCTCCACACCGACAACGGCAACGACGTGTGGACGTTCAACGGCTCGATCATCCCCAACATCGGCCTCAACGCGGTGGCCGGGCGGCCCAAGGAGGAGTACGGCATCGAGCCGACAAGCTTCGATGAGATCCGGCCCGGCTGCTACAACGTCCACGAACGGGTAAAGGACATGAGCGCGGGCGGGGTGCTCGGCTCGATGTGCTTCCCGTCGTTCCCCGGCTTCGCGGGCCGGCTGTTCGCCGCCCACCCCGACAAGGCCTTCGCCGCCGACCTCATCCGAGCCTACAACGACTGGCACATCGGTGAGTGGTGCGGCTCCTACCCGGGCCGGTTCATCCCCATGGCCCTGCCCATGATCTGGTCGGTGGAGGAGTGCGCGGCCGAGGTGCGCCGGGTGGCCGAGTTGGGCTGCCACTCGATGACCTTCACCGAGAACCCGGTGCCGTTGGGCGAGCCCAGCTTCCACGACACCTACTGGGACCCGCTGTGGGAGGCCCTGGTGGATTGCGACACGGTGCTGGCCATCCATCTCGGGTCGTCGGGCCAGTTGGTGGTCAGCGCCCCCGACGCCCCGATGGACGTGATGATCCACATGCAGCCCATGAACACGTCGATCGCGGCGTCGGACCTGCTTTGGTCGACCGTGCCGCGGCGCTATCCGGGCCTCAAGATCGCCCTGTCGGAGGGCGGCTCGGGATGGGTGCCGTACTTCATGGACCGGGCCGACAAGACCTACGACATGCATCACCTGTGGACCGGCCAGTCCTTCGGAGACCTCAAGCCCAGCGACGTGTTCCGGCGCAACTTCTTGACCTGCTTCATCTCTGACCCGGTGGGGGTGGCCCTGCGCCACGAGATCGGAATCAACAACATCTGCTGGGAGATGGACTACCCCCACTCCGACTCGAACTGGCCCGAGGCACCCGAGGAGCTGGTGGAGGTGTTCGCAACCGTGTCCGACGAAGACATAGACCGGATCACCCACCTCAACGCCATGGACTGGTTCAGCTACGACCCGTTCTCGGTGCTGGACCGCGCGGAGTGCACGGTGGGAGCGCTGAGAGCCTCAGTGGCGGGCCATGACGTGTCGATCCAGTCCCGCGACACCGGCCGCCACGGCGCCAAGAACACGTCGCTGCAGGACTTCGCGGTCAAGGCCGGCTGAGCCACGTTCTTGGTGCGACTTTGTTGGCTATAGCACGCGCCCGAGATCTGGGAGAAGCCGCTCGCTGAGCTAGCTGCGGACGGCTCAGGGGCTAGCGGGCGGAGGCCGAGAGCAGCTCGTAGGCGTTGTCCCGCATCACCTTGCGGACCTCGTCGTCGCTGAAGCCGGCGATGTCTTCCACGTAGGAGGTCGGCTCGGCCAGACCCTCGGCGTGGGGGAAGTCGGAGCCGAACAGCATGCGGTCGATTCCGATGCAGTCCTTGATCAGGTCCATGTCGTCCTCGAAGTAGGGCGACACCCACACGTTCTCGACGAACGCCTCCACCGGGTGGCGCTTGAACTCCCACGGCATCTTGCCGTGACACATCTTGAGGTTGCGCAGCAGGTCGGGAACCCACATGGCGCCGTTCTCGATGGTGGCCAGGCGCAGATCACCGAACCGGTCGAGCACGCCGTGGCAGATCAGGGCCGCGAAGGTGTCGGAGATCGAGCGGTCCGAGAACGCCACCAGCGGGAAGGACATGTGCTTGAACGCCTCGAACTGGCCCCGGGAGGGTTCCCAGACCCTGCCGTACTGGACGGTGCCGTTGAGCCCGGCGTGCATGGCCAGCGGTACCCCTGCCTCCTCGAGGCGGGCCCAGATCGGGTCGTAGTCGGCCAAGCCTGGCGACTGGTACCCGCTTGCGGTGGGCACCGGCCCGGGGACGGTGCACACGATGCGGGCGCCCGCCTCCAGCAACCGCTCCAGCTCGGCCACCGCCAGCTCGGGGTCGGCGAAGGTGAGCATGGGCGCTGCGAAGATGCGGCCGTCGCGGTCGAAGCCCCAGTCCTCGTCGAGCCAGGTGTTGAACGC